>JANNTF010001203.1:0-5758 GCA_031403455.1 Alphaproteobacteria bacterium
CTCGACGTCTGCAACGTCACCTTCATCTATTCGGGGCGTTGGATCGGCGCCGGCTGGTTCACCAATCTCGACGAGTTCACGAAGAACCCGAACGCCACGCCGGGGGGCTGGGATCCCGATGATTTCGTCGGTGGCCCGCAATCGGCGATGCGCAACGCCAAGGGCGAGACCTTCGGCTTCGCCTGGGAGGCCGGCGCGATGCTGATGGGCGTCTCGCGCTTCGACCTGATCGAGAAAGCCGGCCTCAAGATGCCGACCACTTTCGACGAGCTGGTCGCGGTCTGCGACGCGGTGCACGGCAAGGAAGACGTCGCGGCCTTCACCGCCGATCGCCTGCACCACTGGAACTGGATACCCTATCTGATGGGGATGGGCGGCAAGCTGTTCAAGGATCCGCCCGAGAACCTGACGCCGACCTTGGAGACCGCCGAGGCGGCGAAATCGGCGGAGTGGTACGCGACTCTGCTGACCAAGTACGGGCCGTCGGGCGTGCTCAGCTACACCGACGATCAGGCGATGCGCTCGCAGATCGGCGGCCGCGCCAATATCCGCACCCAGGCGGTCACCTGGCTCGTGCCGCTTGCCAAGCACGCTGACAGCACGGTCAAGAACACCGTGCGCTACGGGCTGATGCCCAGCGGCCCGGCGGGCAACTTCCCCGGCAGCAACAGCCACGGTCTCGGCATCCCGATCGGCTCGCGCAAGAAGGAAGCGGCGTGGGAGTTCATCAAGTGGGCGCTCAGCAAGGAAACCATCGAGCGGGTCGTGAAAGAGCACGGCTATCCGAGCGTCTGCCGTCGCTCGGTGATCACCGGGCCGGCGTTCAAGGAGGCGATGACGCTGAACGGCCAGGACGTCGCGTCGCTGTTCCTGCAGGTGCTCGAACTCGGCGGCAAGACCGGCTACATGAAATACCGCACCGTGCCGGTATTCCCGCAGGTCGGCGACAAACTCAACAAGGCGATCGAGCGCATCGCGACCAAGCAGCAGGACGCGCCGACCGCGATGAAGCAGGCGCAAGCCGAGGCGCGGCAGGATCTCGAGCGGGCGGGCTACAAGATCGATCTTTGAACGCGCGGCACCGGTGACTTCCGGTCGGATGGCGACTGTCCTCGACTTCGAGCGGCAGCGACGGCGGTTCTTCGCGCTCTGCGTGGCGCCGTCGCTCGCCGTGCTCGCGGTGATCACGCTGGCGCCCGCGCTGTACCTGATCGCGACCAGTTTCACGCCGCTCGACCTGACGCGACCGGAGACGTCATGGAACTTCAGCCGGCCGCTCGCCAACTACCGCTACCTGATCGATGACGGCCGTCTGCGCAACTCGGTATGGGTGCAGATCAAGCTGTCGTTCTGGACCGTCGGCCTGCAGCTGCTGATCGGGCTCGGCTTCGCGCTGATGCTCAACGCGCGCTCGCGCTTCCTCGAGGCGCTGCGTACCGTGTTCCTGATCCCGATGGTGCTGCCGCCGATCGTGGTCGCGATCATCTGGAAGGTGATCTACACGCCCGACATCAGCCCGATGCACTGGATGTTCCGCGCGCTCGGCTTCAACGTGCCGGCGCTGATCACCGACCCGAACTGGGCGCTGACCGCGATCATCATCGCCGACACCTGGGAGTGGTTCCCGTTCACGATGCTGATGATCCTCGCGGCGCTGCAGATGCTGCCGCAGGAACTCGTCGATGCGGCGAAGGTCGACGGCGCGAGCGCTTGGCAGCAGACCCTCTACGTCACGCTGCCGTTCCTCAAAGGCGTGCTGCTGGTCGCCGGTCTGTTCCGGCTGATCGACAGCCTGAAAGCGTTCCCGCTGATCTTCATTCTGACCGATGGCGGGCCGGGCGAGGTGACCGAGGTCACGAACTACTACTCGTTCCTGCAGGCCTTCAATTTCTCGTTCCTCGGCTATTCGAGTGCGATCACGGTCGTGCTGCTGACGGCGACAGTCGTGCTGAGCTGGCTGATCATCCGTGTCGTCGGGTGGGGCGCACGTGCGGACTGACCTCGGGCGCGAGCGGCTGATCCTGAACGTGCTGGTCGTCGTGCTGGCGCTGCTGGTGCTGTCGCCGTTCCTATGGCTGCTGCACATGTCGCTGAAGACCAACGCGCAGATCTTCGCGTTCCCGCCGGCGCTGTGGTTCACGCCGACCCTGGAGAACTACGCCGCGCTGTGGAGCACCGGCTTTCGGCAATCCTTCGTCAACAGCCTGATCGTCAGCGTGAGCTCGACGGTGCTGTCGATGCTGATCGGCGTTCCAGCGGCCTACGCGTTGTCGCGCTGGACGGGGCGCGGCGGCGGCACGATCAGCCTGTGGATTCTCGCCAGCCGGATGGCGCCGCCGATCGCGTTCACGATCCCGTATTTCCTCGCCTACCGGCATCTCGAGCTGATCGATACGCGCACCGGCCTCGTCCTGATCTACCTGACCTTCAACCTGTCGCTGGTGATCTGGATGATGCGGCCGTTCTTCGACCAGCTGCCGCGCGCGCTGGAGGAGGCGGCGTGGATCGACGGCGCCACGATGCTGCAGGGCTTCCTGCGCATCATCCTGCCGCTCTCCGGCCCCGGCCTCGCGGCGAGCGCGATCCTGTGCTTCCTGTTCGCGTGGAATGATTTCTTCTTCGCGCTGATCCTGACCAGGACCGAGGCGATGACGGCGCCCGTCGCCGTCGTCAATTTCATGAACTACGAAGGCTGGGAATGGGGCCGCATCGCCGCCGGTGGCACGATGGTGATGCTGCCGGTCCTGATCTTCTCGCTCGTTGTGCGCAAATACCTCGTGCACGGGCTGACCGGCGGCGCGCTCAAGGGGTGACGGCGACATGACGCAGATAGCCTACCTGCACGATTTACGCGTTCGGCGGGCCGCAGTGGAAGACGCTGTTCGTGACCAGTGTAAGCGATATGCTGAGCGCCGATCGGATCGCCGCCGAGAAGCTGGCCGGCGCGCTGTTCGCGCTCGAGCTGGATGTCCAGGGATTGCCGGAGCCGCTTTTCGATCTGCGTCGCTTGGCAGACACGCGTTGAAATAGGGAGACCAGACGGCCATGGATCCGACGACGAAGCGCAAGCTCGGAAACACGAATCTCGATGTCACGGTGTTCGGCTTCGGCGCGGCGCCGATCGGCGGCTTCCGCACCACGATCACGGAGGCGCAGGCCAGCGCAACGATCGAGACGGCCGTAAACGTCGGCGTGAATTTCTTCGACACCTCGCCGTTCTACGGCTACGGCCGCAGCGAGCTGCGCATGGGCGCGGTGCTGCGTGGATTGCCGCGCGATTCCTTCGTCCTCTCGACCAAGATCGGGCGCGTGATGCGGCCGCTGAAGCCGGGCGAGATCATTCACGGGTGGCGCCCCAACGGGCTGCCGTTCGTGCCCCGCTTCGATTACAGCTACGACGGCGTGATGCGCTCGCTCGAGCATTCGCTGCTGCGGCTCGGCCTGGCGCGCGTCGACATCCTGTTCATCCATGACGTCGATTATTGGAGCCTCAAGGACAACGCGCTGCTGGAGGCGCATTTCAAGCAGGCGATGGATGGCGGCTATCGCGCGCTCGACGAGCTTCGCCGCGCCGGCGTGATCTCGGCGATCGGCGTCGGGCTCAACGAGAGCGACATGTGCACGCGCTTCGCCCGGGCCGGGGATTTCGACTGCATGCTGCTGGCCGGCCGCTACACGCTGCTCGAACAGGGCGCGCTCGCGGAGTTCATGCCGCTCGCCGAGAAGAAGAACATCAGCGTTGTGATCGGCGGCCCCTACAATTCGGGCATCTTGACCGGCAATGTGCAGGAAGGCGCCAAATACGATTATGCCGATGCGCCTGCCGAGATCCTCGCGCGCGCGCGCCGGCTCGAGGAGGTCTGCCGGCGCCATGCCGTGCCGCTGGCGGCCGCCGCGATTCAGTTTCCCCTCGCGCATCCGGCCGTCGCTTCCGTCATTCCCGGCGCGCTGAATCCGAGCGAGATCGAGGCGAACGTCGCTCATCTCCGACGCCAGATCCCGGCCGCGCTCTGGGCCGAATTGCGGCACGAGAAGCTGCTCGATCCGGCGGCGCCCGTCCCGGCATGAGACTCACCCTCGCCGATGCGCAAACGCTCGCGACCCGGGCGTTGATCGCCGGCAATACCAGCGCGGACAATGCACGCAGCGTCGCCGCCGCTTTGGTCGCGGCCGATGCGGATGGTCAGGCCGGTCATGGGCTGAGCCGCGTGCCTGCTTATGCCGATCAGGCCAAAGCAGGAAAGGTCGACGGTCATGCTCGCGCGCAGCTGCAGGAGCGCGGTCCGGCCGCGCTGATGGTCGATGCGTGCGACGGCTTCGCGTTTCCGGCGATCGCGCTCGGCCTACCGCGGGTCGGCGGCATGGCCCGTCACACCGGCGTCGCGGCGATGGCGGTCACGAACTCCCATCATCAAGGCATGGCCGGCTAT
Source organism: Alphaproteobacteria bacterium (assembly GCA_031403455.1). Classification (GTDB taxonomy): domain Bacteria; phylum Pseudomonadota; class Alphaproteobacteria; order CACIAM-22H2; family CACIAM-22H2; genus CAIOSQ01. Next base: position 4,431 of record JANNTF010001203.1, read on the forward strand.
CACGTCGAAGGCCCGGCGCGGCGCGGCCTGCTGGCTTTGGCCTTCGGCAATTCGCCCGCGGCCATCGCGCCCTGGGGCGGCAAGCGCGGCCTGTTCGGGACCAATCCGATCGCCTTCTCCTGCCCGCGGCTGCGCGGCGCGGCGCCGCTGGTGATCGATCTGAGCCTGAGCAAGGTCGCGCGCGGCAAGATCATGGTGGCGGCGCAGAACGGCGAGGCGATCCCCGCGGGCTGGGCGCTCGACATCGACGGCAACGCAACGACCGATGCCACGGCCGCGCTCAAGGGAACGATGGCGCCGATGGGCGATGCCAAGGGCGCGGCCCTCGTCCTGATGGTCGAGATTCTCGCGGCCGCCCTGACCGGCGCGCAGTTCGGCTACGAGGCGAGTTCGTTCTTCGACGACCAGGGCGGCCCGCCGCGCGTCGGCCAGTTCTTCCTGCTGATCGATCCAGAGAAATTCGCCGGCGACGGCTTCGGCGCGCGCGTCGAGATGCTCTGCACGGCGATCCTCGGTGAAGCCGGCACGCGCATCCCCGGCGAGCGTCGCCTGAAGCTGCGCGCGAAGGCACAGGAGGAAGGCATCGCGATTCCCGATGCGCTCCATGCGGAGTTGGTCAAACGCGCGGGCGGCTGATCGCGCTCGCCACGCTCGGCGCAGCCCTGCTGTTGAACGGGGTCGTCACCGCGCAGACGCCGCCGAGCACTGCCGAGGTCGCGGACTATACCGGGCTGCACGCGAGCGCGGCGCGCGGCGATGCCGAGGGCATCACACGCCTGGTCGTCGCGGGCGTCGACATCGATGCGCGTGACGGCGCCGGGCGAACTGCTCTGCACGTCGCCGTATTCGGCGGACATCATGAGGTTATGCGTCGGCTCGCGCGTGGCGGCGCGGATCCCCGTGCGCTCGAAGGCGATCGGTACGATATCGTGACCATCGCGGCGGTTCGCGACGATGCCGACACATTGCGGCTGGCGTTGGAACTCGGCGGGGATCCGCGCTCGATCACCAGTCGCTATGACGGCACGGCCTTGATCGCGGCGGCGCATCTCGGCCATCACGAAGCGGTGCGCGTGCTGATCGCCGCGGGAGCGCCGCTCGATCACGTGAACAATCTCGGCTGGACCGCGTTGATCGAGGCGATCGTCCTGGGCGACGGTGGTGCACGACACGTGGCTTGCCTCGAAGCGTTGATCGCCGCTGGTGCCCGGCTCGATCTTGGCGATCGCGGCGGCGCGACACCGCTCGCCCTCGCCCGGGCACGCGGGTATGCAACGATGGTTGAGCTGCTCGAGCGTGCGGGGGCGCGTTAGGCAGGGTCCCCATGG
>JANNTF010001204.1:0-6921 GCA_031403455.1 Alphaproteobacteria bacterium
GCGTCGAGCGGATTGGTGATCACGATCACGAAGGCGTTCGCCGCGTTGGCCTTGATGCCCGCGCCGACGGCCTGCATCACCTTGGTGTTGATGCCGATCAGATCATCGCGGCTCATGCCCGGCTTGCGCGGCACGCCCGCAGTGACGATCACGACATCGGCGCCCGCGATGTCCGCGTAGTTGGACGTGCCCGTGTAGCGCGTGTCGAACCCCTCGACGGGCGAGGCCTGCGCGATATCGAGCGACTTGCCCTTGGCCACGCCTTCCGCATCGGGAATGTCGAGCATGACGACGTCGCCGAGTTCTTTCATGCCGGCGAGCAACGCAAGCGTGCCGCCGATCTGGCCCGCGCCGACCAGCGCGATCTTGTTGCGACCCATGCCGGAATCCTCGTTTCGATAAAGGCGCTTAGGGTGATTCCGCAGCGCCGAAGGGGATGGAAAAAGCGCGGGGGTTGTACCCCCACATGGTTACACCCGCAAGGTATCCGGCGTAACCGGTTGCCAACCCGTTAACTCTAACCCGCGCTTAACCGTCAGGGCGGCGGCTTTGCGCCGTCGCGGGCGGGCGAATCGGGGCAGACCCAGGTGTCGCTGAACGACACATGCAGCCCCTGGGCGCAGCTATCCGCGGCAACCTCGACCACGGTCCAGCCACGCTGCGCGAACCGCACGCGATGAGCGAGCGCGCGGCCGAACGCGACGCGCAGCGGCGATTGCCGGCCTTCCAGCTTCTGCAGCTGCGCGCTGACGATCAGTGAGCGCACGACGCACGCGGCGCCGGACGCGGCGCCGATCGCCGCTGCATTGACGGCCAGCGCGGCGAGACACGCCAGAGCGAGCCCATGTCCGCGGATTCGCGGCTGCGGGGAATGGAGCACCGCGGCGGCCGCGAGAATCGGCGCCACCCAGAGCACGGGGACGAGCCGCGCCCACCAGCCGCCGGGCACGACAAGACACATCAACCCAAGGCCGCCAGCGAGCAGCAGAAGCATCCGCCCCTGGCGCGAAACGCGCGTGCCCCAGAGTCGCCCGACCGCGAGCAGCGCCAGCAGCACGCCGCCGGAGAACCAGGGTCCGAAACCGCCGAGACGCAGATCGGGCATCCACAGCATCGTGACTTCGCGTGGAAACACCAGAAACGGCGGCTTCAATGGAATCGGGCCCCAAGCGCTTTGCGTCGATCGGCTGGCCACCGAGAGCAGGACACGGATCGGCAGCGGCCAACGCTGCATCTCCGGCATTTCCTGCACCGCGATGATCGGTGCCGCGGCGGCGCCGAGCACGGGATGGAGCGGATGGCCCGCGACGATCCAATTGGTCACGTAGGGATTGAAGGCGAGCACGACCGTGCCGAGGACGAGCGCCAAGGCAAGCCCCGCGACGGGCAGCGCGACCCGCGATCCTCGCCCATTGAGCAGAGCGATCAGCGTCACGGCAGTGAGCGCCGCGCCGCCGAAGTAGATGCCGGTGAATTTGAACGTCGGGAGCAACAGCGCCAGACATGCAGCCGTGGTGAGCGCGGGCACCACGCCGCCGCCCGAGAGCGCCAGCGCCGTGCAGGCGACAAACGCCGTGACCGCCGTCGCCAGCGCGCCGTCGACATAGAGGCTGAGCATCTGCGTGACGATGATCGGATTGGCCACGAGCAACGTCGCGAGCGCGATGGCCGCCGCGCGGATGAATCCGAGATGCAGCAGCCAGGCGGTGCATGCGGACCAGGCCGCGACGGCGAGGATCAGGTTCACCGCCTTGCCGGTCTCGTAGCGGCCGGTCGCCTCGATCAGCGCCGCCGCCATCATCCAGGTTCCCTTGGGATAATGGTTGGTCCAGGTCGCGGTCGGACCCTCGATGGGCGCATCGGCATAGGGGTTCCAGCCACGCAGCAGCGCCTCGACGCCGGCTGCGTGATAGCGCTGGCTGTCGAACTGCGTGTCGATCACCAGCCCGGCCAGCGTCAGCGCGACACCGACGGTCACCAACAGCGCCATCGCCGATCGGAGCGCCGCGTCGCCCGGCGCCTTCACCGCGACCATCAAGGCAACCGCCAGAGCGAGCCAGGCCGGAACTCCACCCGACGCGACACCGACGGCACGCGTGCCGGCATAGGACACGATCAGGACGATCAGGCCGACGGTCAGCGCCATCGCGAAGTGGATCAGCGTCGCACCGGCGGCATCGGCGGCGCTGTCACGTAGCAGCGGGCGTTCGAGCAGGGCGCGAAGCCGGACGCGCTGGGTCACGGTTGATGCGGCGCGGCGAGGTACTCGGCGCTCTGCATCTCGTGCAGGCGCGATGCGGTGCGACGGAACTCGGCCGCGTGATCGCCACTTTCATGCAGCGTGTCGGGCGGCGCGGCGGCGGAGCAGATCAGCTTGACCCGATGCTCGTAAAGCGCGTCGATCAACGTGATGAGACGACGCGCCTCGTTGCGCTTCTCCGCCGTGAGAATCGGCACATCGTCGAGCACCAGGGTATGAAAGTGGCGGGCGAGGGCGAGAAAATCCGCGGCGCCCAACGGCCTGACGCAGAGATCGAAGAACCGCGCGCGCGCGACGCCGAGCGCGGTACGCGGCAGCGTCAGCACCCGCCCCTGAACCGCGAGTTCCACCGGCACCAGCGCCGCATTGTCGGTCAGCGCCGCGAATGCCTGGTCGAGCGCGGCCGTCGCGGTCTGGCCCAGGGGCACATGGAATATCGTCATGCCCTTGATGCGATCGCGGCGGTAATCGACCGGGCCCGACAACTCCAGCACGTCGAGATGATTCTTGAGCAGGGCGATCGCCGGCAGGAAACGCTCGCGCTGGAGCCCGCCGGCATAGAGACCGTCCGGCGCGATGTTCGACGTCGCGACGACGACCACACCGGCTTCGAACAGCCCGGCGAAGAGCCGCCCGAGAATCATCGCGTCCGCAATGTTGGTGATCTGGAACTCGTCGAAGCACAGCAGCGCGGATTCCTGCGCGAGGTCGCGCGCCAGCGGCCCGATCGGATCCTGCTCGGCGCCCAGCTGGCGGCGCTGATGCAACCGCTCGTGGATATCGAGCATGAAGGCGTGGAAGTGGACCCGACGCTTGGGGGTCAGCGTCGCGGTCTCGAAGAAAGCATCCATCAGCATCGACTTGCCGCGGCCTACCGCGCCGAAGAGATAGACGCCGCGTGGCACCGGCTCGGGCGGCTGCGCGAGGCCCAAGCGCACACGCCAGCCTGATTTGACCGCCCCCGGCTCATAGGCCGCCAACGCGTGCCAGAGCGAATCGAGCCGCTGGGCGGCGAGAGCCTGAGCCGGGTCGCCCTTCAAACGGCCCATCGCGATGCGCGCGGCATAGGTCGCGAGCGGCGAGAGGACAGCTTCCCTCTGATTCGTTTCAACCGGCATTCATCGTCTCGACGCGCCGGCAACCGTCGGACGCAACCGGCTCAGGATGCAACCCGCGTTGGAGTCAGGCAGCCTTCTCAACGTCCGGGTCGGCGACGACTTCGACCTCGTCTTCCTCGACCTCGGGAACCGTATCGTCCGGCGCCTCGACCGCATCTTCCTCGTCGGCAGCCTCAGGCGCCACGGCGGCTGGGGCCGCCGGCGTCACTGGACGATTGCCCTGATTACGGAACAACGCGTCATTGAGGCGATTGCGCAGTGTCGGCGCCGGAAACGCCCGGATCTCCGGATTGAGCTTCTCGAGAACCTTCTCGCCCGCCGGCAGGATGCTGGCGCTGTCGATGGTTCCGGTGGTCCAGCCCTCCGCGAGGCAGCGCTTGAAGGCGGATTTGATGTGATCGGGGGAAGCTCCGAACGAGACGGCCGCGCCGCCGTGACGCTTCAGCGCTGTCAGCACCTTGGTTTCGAACGAGCCAGGCGGACGGGCGCCCGCGACCCGCGCAGGCGCGGCCGGCTTGGTCGCCACGACGGCCTTGGCCGGCACAGGCTTGGGGGGCACAGGCTTGGAGAGCACAGGCTTGACCACGGGTGCGACGCGTTCAACCCGAACCGGAGGTGGCACGACCTGCTTGGTCACAGTGGGTTTGGCGGTCACAGGCTTGGTCACAGGCTTGGCGGCCGGCAGTTTGACCCGCACAGGCGGCGCGGCATGCTTCGGCTTGGCAGCGGCTGCGACCTTCGCAACAGGCGGTTTGACAACGCGCTTTGCGACCGGCTTCGCCGTTTTGGCATGGGATGCCTTTGCATTCGATGCCTTATGGGGTTTGGAGGACTTCTTGGATGAAGCACGCTTCACAGCAGCCATGGTCAAGATCCGTTCACCCTGTGGATAACCAAGACCTCTATATGAACTAAACCAGCCTCCAGGTCAGCCTCAATCACGCGATTGTGCCATCCCGCCTTCATAAGACATGCGATGAAGGGTTGGGAGCCGTCTGGGCTACCACGTTTGGAGGAGAGAACAGCGAGGGAACTGCCATGTTTTTCGGTGCACGCAAGAAATTTGAGATCCCGAGCCACGAGGAAGCCCTTCCCGGCCGGCAAACCGCCATGCCGATCCCGGCCGCCCATGTGGTTCTTGGCTCAAAACTGGCGCCGCCCTATCCCGCCGAGCTGGAGCGCGCAATGTTCGGGCTGGGCTGTTTCTGGGGCGCCGAACGTAAGTTCTGGCAAGCCCCGGGCGTGTTCACGACCGCCGTTGGGTACGCGGCTGGCCACACGCCCAATCCGAGTTATGAAGAGGTCTGCAGCGGCCGTACCGGCCATAACGAGGTCGTCTTGGTGGTCTTCGACCCGCTCAAGACTGATTTCGAGGCACTGCTGCGCGTGTTCTGGGAAAGCCACAACCCGACCCAGGGCATGGGCCAAGGCAACGATGTCGGAACGCAGTATCGCTCCGGCATCTACACCTACGGCACGGCGCAGTCGGCGAGCGCGCTTGCCTCGAAGATCGCGTATGGCCAAGCCTTGCGCCAGCGCGGCTTCGCGCCGATCACAACCGAGATCATCGACGCCCCGCCGTTCTACTTCGCGGAAGGCTATCACCAGCAATATCTGGCGAAAAACCCGAATGGCTATTGCGGCCTCGGCGGGACCGGTGTCGCTTGTCCGATCGGCGTTGCCGTCAGCGCGACGTGAGCGCGGCGCTCATTCGGCGGCGGCCGGGCGCCGGGCGCGCGCGAGATCCGCGAGACACACATCGGGCAGCTTCTCGATCGGGGTGAAGTCGCGATTGGCGATCCAGTTCGCGCGCTTGAATCTGCGGATGGCATTGTCGCAGCGGTTGAGCGAGAGATAGACGATCCAGCGCGACCACGGCGTCAGGTTGGAGCCCGAGGCATGGACGAGACAGCCGTGGAACATCAGGACTGAACCGGCCGGTCCCTTGGGCGCGACGATGCCGCCCTCTTCGACCAGCCGCGTGATCGTGTCGTTGTCGCAGGTCCAGAGCGGATAGCTCGTCGTCGTCACATCGTGACCGGCGGCGAGCCGACCCCGCTTGTGGCTCTTGGGAATGAACATCAACGGGCCGTTGAACTCGTTGGCGTCGGCCAGGAACAGGGCGATGTTCATCGCGTTGCATGCCGGCATGTCGTCGTCGGCATGCCAGGTCGCGTAGTCCTGATGCCATTGCCAGACGGCGCCGTCGAAAGCCGCCTTCGCGTTGATCTTGAACTGATGCATGTAGAGCCGGTCCGACCCGAGCAGCTGGGCGCCGGGCTCGACCAGCCGCGGATGGCGCGCCAACGCCGCGTAGACGTCGTTCCAACTCTGCACGTTGAAGGCCGTGCGCGGCGTCTTGCCATCCTTCTCGCGCACCACTTCCGGGCGCTCCGCCGTCAGCAGTTTCGGCACCTCGTCATTGAGCAGCCGCATCTCCGCCGCGGAGAACAGGGATGGCAGGAACAGATAGCCCTGTTCCTCGAACTCCGCGATCTGGCTGGGATTGAGTTTCATGGCCGGGCCTCGCGGGCTGGATCTGCGGACGACTCACTTGGGCAATGCGCCAACATCTCTCTCCCCCGCCCGTCCAAATGTCAGCTCGCTTCGACGAGCGCGCGCAACTTGGCCACCGCGGTGTCGGGCGTGGTGATCACGCGGCGACGACCCGCCGCGGGAATGCCGGCGGCCGCGCGCGCCATCGAGAATTGCGCGAGGACCAACGCATCCGCCGAGGCGAAGCTGGCCGCCGCTTCGGCGATCAGCGCGTCATGACGCGCGGAATCCCCGGCCTGCAGCGCCGCCAAGGCGCCATCGACGACCCGAGTCATGATGGTCGGCACGATGCCCTTGTCGCGCGCGAGCATCTCCAGCTCATGCGTCATCGACGGGATCGTCGCGGCAAACGTCGCCACCAGGGCAATGCGTATGCCTCCGTCCAAGGCGGCTTCGAGCGCCGCCTCGTTGGGCTTGAGCACCGGTATCGGCAACGCGGCCTTCACCGCGTCGATCGCGACGCCGAATGCGGAGCAGGTGAACAGGATGCCGTCCGCGCCGGTATCGCACGCGTAGCGCCCGAGCCGCAGAAAGCGCTCGATCATCGCGTCGTTCAGCCGACCGTGCTGCGCGGCCAGATCTGCGGAAAGCGAATCGTCGAGGAGATTGGCGACCCGGGACTCGGGCCAGGCGCGCGTCATCGCGGCATTGGCCGGCGCGATCGAGTCGCGCAGGGCGTGAATGAGACAGATGCGGGGCGCGTGCATCCCCGGAAGCTGCCGGAGGTTCTCCCGCCGGTCGAGGGGCGACGAATTCGGGGCGGCGCCGTCAGCGGCGCGCGACCATCAGCTTCTTGATCTCGGCGATCGCCTTCGCCGGATTGAGCCCCTTGGGGCACGTCTTGGTGCAGTTCATGATCGTGTGACAGCGATAGAGGCGAAACGGATCCTCGAGCGCATCGAGGCGCTCTCCCGCCGCTTCGTCGCGGCTATCCGCGATCCAGCGATAGGCCTGCAACAGGACCGCGGGTCCGAGATAACGCTCCCC
>JANNTF010001205.1:0-10077 GCA_031403455.1 Alphaproteobacteria bacterium
ATCAAGGGCGTCAAGCGCCGGTTCACCAAGACCGGCGAAGGCGCCGGGCTGACGGTGATCGACGATTACGGCCATCACCCCGTCGAGATCGCCGCCGTGTGCCTGGACCACCCCGAAGTTCAGGCGCTGATCGGGCAGGTCCAGGATCGGCGCATCATCAGCTACGGCTTCTCGCCGCAGGCGGAAGTGCGCGCGGTGAATCTGAAACTCTCCGCCGCCGGCGGGCGCTTCGAGGTCGTGCTCACCGATCGCCATGGCAATGCGCGCACCATCCCCGATCTCCACCTGCCGCTGGTCGGCCAGCACAATGTGCAGAACGCGCTCGCGGCGATCGCGGTCGCGCTCGAGATGGGCATCGATGTCGGCACGATCCGCAAGGCGCTGGCCGGCATCAAGGGCGTCAAGCGCCGGTTCACCAAGACCGGCGAAGGCGCCGGGCTGACGGTGATCGACGATTACGGCCATCACCCCGTCGAGATCGCCGCCGTGCTCAAGGCGGCGCGCAGCGCGACGCAAGGCGGCGTCGTCGCGGTGGTGCAGCCGCATCGCTATACCCGCCTGAAGAGTCTGTTCCAGGATTTCTGCGCCTGCTTCAACGATGCCGATGCGGTCATCGTCGCGGACGTCTACGCGGCGGGCGAGACGCCGATCGAGGGCGCCACGCGCGACGCCCTGGTCGAGGGGCTGCGCGCCCACGGCCATCGCAAAGTCATCGCCCTCGAGGATCCGGATGCGCTGGCTGCCCGCGTGATGGACGTCGCGAAGAGCGGCGATCTCGTGGTCTGCCTCGGTGCAGGCTCGATCTCCGGCTGGGCCTACGCCTTGCCCGCGTCGCTGCAAGCGCTGGCCACGATTCCCGCGCGTGGCAAGGGAGCGATGCGGTGATCGCCGTCGCGCAACGCCTGGGTCGCCTGGCCGATCGGCTGCCGCCGGTGCGTGGTCGGTTGACGGAGAACGCCCCGCTCGCGCCGATCACCTGGTTCAGAGTCGGCGGACCCGCGGAGATTCTGTTCAGGCCCGCCGATGTCGACGATCTCGCTCAGTTCATGGCACGCAAGCCGGCGGATGTGCCCGTGACGTTCATCGGTGTCGGGTCGAACCTGCTCGTGCGCGACGGCGGCGTACGCGGCGTCGTCATTCGACTCGGCCGTGGCTTCAACGAGATCAGCCATGACGGCACGCAGCTGCGCGCCGGCGCAGCGATGCTCGACCTGAACGTGGCGCTGAACGCCCGGGATGCCGGGCTGACGGGACTCGAGTTCCTGTCCGGCATTCCTGGCACAATCGGCGGCGCGCTGCGCATGAACGCGGGCGCCTATGGCCGCGAGATGAGCGATGTCGTGCTCGGCGCCGAGGCCGTCGACGCGCAGGGCGTGCGGCGCTGGCTGCTGCCGAGCGAGCTCGGTCTGAGCTATCGCCATTGCGACATCCCCGAGGACTGGATCTTCACGGCTGCGGCGTTGCGCGCGGAGCCCGGCGATCGATCGACGATTCAGGCGCGCATCACCGAGATCCAGGATGCACGCGAGTCGTCGCAACCGATCCGCACGCGCACGGGTGGCTCGACCTTTGCCAATCCGACGGATCCACGCGCGCAAGGCCGCAAGGCGTGGCAGTTGATCGACCTCGCGGGATGTCGCGGCTTGATGCGCGGTGGCGCGCAGGTTTCGGAGAAGCACTGCAACTTCCTGATCAACACCGGTGCCGCGACGGCGACCGATATCGAAGCGCTCGGCGACGAGGTGCGCGCGCGCGTGGCCGAGCATTGCGGCGTCACTTTGCGCTGGGAGATCAAGCGAATCGGTTTAGCCTCCGATTCCGAGTCGGACTCGGGATCATGAAGCGGCGAATCCTCGTTTTAATGGGCGGCGTATCGCGCGAGCGCGATGTCAGCCTCGTGTCAGGCGCCGCGGTCTCCGAGGCGCTCGCCACGGCGGGGCATGATGTTCGCAGCTTCGATGTGTCGCGCGATGTCGGCGCTCTGGTGCGGGAAATCGAGGGCTATGCACCGCAGATCGTCTTCAATTCCCTGCACGGCCGTTTCGGCGAGGATGGCTGCATCCAAGGTCTGCTCGAGTTGATGGGCATTGCCTACACGCATTCCGGCGTGCGCGCCTCGGCGATCGCGATGGACAAGCCGGCGACCAAGCGTGCCGTCGAACAGGCCGGCGTGCGGACGCCACGCGGCAAGGTTGTGCGTCGCGAGGATTTCGCGCGCGGCGATCCGCTGCCCCGCCCCTTCATCGTCAAGCCGGTCGACGAAGGCTCGACGATCGGCATCCGGGTCGTTGGCGACGGCGCAAACCGCAGCTGGGGCGATGACTGGAGCTACGGTGAGACGGCGCTCGTCGAAGAATATATCAGCGGACGCGAACTCACCGTCGGCATCATGGGCGAGCGCGCGCTCGCGGTCACCGAGATCAAGTTCGAAGGCGCGGCGTTCGACTACACCGCCAAATACACCGCCGGCCATGCCGAGCATCTGCTGCCGGCGCCGGTGCCGCAGCCCGTCTATGACGCGGCCATGGCCGCGGCGCTGACCGCGCATCGTGTGCTTGGCTGCGCAGGAATATCGCGCAGCGATTTTCGCTATGACGATCGTCGGCCCGGCACCGACGGGCTCTACTTTCTCGAGATCAACACGCAGCCGGGCTTCACCCCGCTGTCGCTCGTGCCTGAACAGGCGAGTCATCTCGGCATCGGATTCGGCCAACTCTGCGAATGGCTGGTGGAGAGGGCGCAATGCCACGCTTGAGCGTCACGCGCCGCTCGCCACGACGCCGGCCCGGGCGCTTCGCCTGGATCAAGCCCAGACACGCGGTAATCGCGGGCATCGCGTTGTTCGCGTGTGTGGCGATCGGGAGCGGGGCGGTATGGGTGATGCGTTCCGACCTTCCCGAGCGCGCGATGGGCGTGGTCGAGGATGCCGGCACGAGCGTTCTGAGAGCCACCGCACGCGCCGGGCTCGGCGTGCGCGAGATCGTCGTCACCGGACGCGACCACACGCGCCGCGCCGATGTCATCGCCGCGCTGGATGTACGCGAGGGTACCCCGCTCCTGAGTTTCAGCAGTGCGAAGGCGCGCGGCGAACTCGAACGCTTGCCGTGGGTCCGCCAGGCCGAGGTCGAGCGCCGCTTCCCCAGCGCGATCATCGTCCGTCTCACCGAACGCGTGCCGCTCGCGCTGTGGCAGGCGCAAGGACGCTTCGCCGTCATCGACGGCGATGGCCGAGAAATCAAGGGGATCGATCCGGGCGCTTTTGCGCATCTGACGGTCGTCGTCGGCGACGATGCCGCCAAGCATGCCGCCGGATTGCTCGCCTTGCTGGCGACCGAACCCGATCTGAAGAAGCGCGTGACGGCGGCCGTGCGTGTATCCGGACGCCGTTGGGATCTGGTGCTCGACCGCGAGATCCGCGTCCTCCTTCCCGAGCAGGACATCGGCGGCGCCTGGGTCAAGCTGGGTGACGCGGAACGCGCCGATCGCCTGCTCAGCCGCGCCGTGACCCACGTCGATCTCCGCGCGCCGGACCGCATGACGCTGCGCACGATCGCGACTGTCGAGCCGCCGCCTGCCTCCTCCGGTGCCGCAGCTGCGCGCACGCGGCCCCCCGTTCGCACGAATTGACCTGCAAGGCCGCCCGATCATGAGCCTCCGCAAGCCAAAGCCCCGCACCGGCGCCATCGCCACGCTCGACATCGGTTCGACCAAGATCGCCTGCTTCGTCGCGAAGACCGAGATGGACGTCACGCGGGTCGTCGGGGTCGGTCATCAGATTTCGCGCGGCGTGCGCAACGGCTCGATCGTCGACATGGACCTCGCCGCCGAAGCGATCATCAACGCCGTCTATGCGGCGGAACAGATCGCCGGCGAAACGCTGAAAAGCGTGATCGTGAGCACGAGCGCGGGAAATCCGGCATCGCAGAGCGTGGCCGTGGACCTCGCGGTTGCCGGTCACGAAGTGACCGACTCCGACCTACGCCGCGTGACCGAACACGGTCGCGCCGTCCAATCCGCCCCGACGCGTCGGCTCCTGCATGCGATTCCCGTCAGCTACTCGATCTATGGCAGTCGCGGGATCCGCGATCCGCGCGGGATGTGCGGAGAGCGTCTGGGCGTGAACATGCATCTGGTCGCCGCCGACGTCAGCGCTCTGCGCAACCTCGAGGCGGTGGTGGGGCGCTGCCATCTGGATGTCGAGAATTTCGTCGCCACGCCCTATGCGGCCGGCCTCGCGGCGCTGGTCGAGGACGAGATGGATCTGGGCGTGACCGTCATCGACATGGGTGGCGGCGTGACGTCGATGGCCGTGTTCTTCGACGGTCACGTCGTGTGGACCGACACGATTCCGGTTGGCGGCGCGCACGTCACCAGCGACATCGCGCGCGGCCTGTCGACCCCGCTCGTGCATGCCGAGCGCATGAAGACGCTGTTCGGCAGCTGCATGACCGCCGGCGCCGACGAACGCGAAGTCATCGACGTGCCCCTGGTCGGCGAAGAAGATCATGACCACGCCAACCACGTGCCGAAATCCATTCTCACCGGCATCGTCCGGCCACGGCTCGAGGAGACGTTCGAGCTGGTGCGCTCGCGGCTGGAGGCGAGCGGCTTCAACCGGCTCGCCGGCCGACGCGTCGTGCTCACCGGCGGCGCGTCGCAGCTGAACGGCGTGCGTGAACTCGCCGCGACCGTGCTCGACAAGCAGGTCCGTCTCGGACGGCCGATCCGCATTCAAGGACTCTCGGATCAGACCGGCGGCCCGGCCTTCGCGGTCTGCGCCGGCTTGATCAGCTACGCGCTCGGTCCCCAGGAAAATCCACGCCTCGTCGCCGCCGCCAATCCCGCCGCCAATGGCTGGGTCGGCCGCGTCGGGCTGTGGTTGCGCGAAAATCTCTAAGACGCCGCCCTTTTCGAGACAACCCGACACAAGAACCCGACACAAGAAGGAGAAAAACATGTCCCTGAATCTCTCGGTGCCGACCTCAGAAGTCGAGCTCAAGCCGCGCATCACGGTGATCGGTGTCGGTGGCGCCGGCGGCAATGCGGTGAACAACATGATCCGCTCGAAGCTCGAAGGCGTCGAGTTCGTGGTCGCCAACACGGATTCCCAATCGCTGGCGCAGAACCTGGCCGAGACGCGCCTGCAGCTCGGCATCGGCACGACGCAAGGCCTGGGCGCGGGATCGCGACCGGATATCGGGCGGGCCGCGGCCGAGGAAGCGATCGATCAGGTCATCGAGTCGATCGGCGGCTCGCATATGGTGTTCATCGCCGCCGGCATGGGCGGCGGCACCGGCACCGGCGCCGCACCGGTGATCGCGCGGGCCGCGCGCGAGCAAGGCGTGCTGACCGTCGGCGTCGTCACCAAGCCGTTCAACTTCGAAGGTCAGCACCGCATGCGCCTCGCCGAGGCCGGCATCGCGGAGTTGCAGCAGCACGTCGACACGCTGATCATCATCCCCAACCAGAATCTGTTTCGCATCGCCAACGAGCGCACGACCTTCGCCGATGCCTTCAAGATGGCCGATGATGTCCTCTACTCCGGCGTTCGCGGCGTGACCGATCTCATGATCATGCCGGGAATCATCAATCTCGACTTCGCGGATATTCGATCTGTCATGAGCGAGATGGGCAAGGCGATGATGGGCACCGGGGAGGCCGAAGGTGAGAACCGGGCGGTCGACGCCGCGCAGAAGGCGATCTCCAACCCGCTCCTGGACGACGTGTCGATGAAGGGCGCGCGTGGCGTCCTGATCAACATCACCGGCGGGCCGGACATGACGTTGTTCGAAGTCGACGAGGCGGCAAACCGGATTCGCGACGAGGTCGATCCCGACGCGAACATCATCTTCGGATCGACCTTCGATGAAAGCATGACCGGGCGCATGCGCGTGTCGGTGGTCGCGACCGGCATCGACGGCGCCGACATGGAGAAGGAGAAGCCGACGGTGATCAGCTTCGCGCGCGGGCGCCAGGCGGCGTCCCAGCGCGGTGGCGCGGGCGCCGTGAGCGCGCGTGCCGAGGCGACGACGGCCACGACGGTCATGCAGCAACCGGAGATGCCGATGGCCGCGACATCGACGCCAGCCGCTCCGATGACTGTCCCCACTGCGACCGCGCAGCCGGCACACCGGAGCGCCGAACCGAACTTCATTCCGCCGCGCCCCATCGAAGCGGCGGTCGAGCCGACGATCCGCCACGCACAGCCCCTCGCCGTCGATCCGATCGCAGCGGCGGATCTCGCCAATGCCGGGGCCCAGCCGACGCGCGAGAGCGCTTCGCGGCGAGGCTTCAACCTGTTCAAACAGGTCACCGGGCTGACCGCGCGTAAGGCCGGGCAGACTGCGCAAGCAGCGGCGCCACAGCCATCGCTTGCGCCGGCACGCCCCGAGCCGCGCCTGACGGCGCAACCCGCGGCCCCTCGAGCGCCGGTCGCGACGGCCCCGGCACCGGCCGTTGCGCAGCCCCGGCTTGGCGGACTCGAATCGCCGCCGCCGGGGTCGGGGACGAGCAATCAGGAGGATCTGCTGGACATTCCGGCCTTCCTGCGGCGGCAGGCCAACTGACAGGGCCGCTCGATGTCGTGACGGATCTGCAATAAACCGCAATAACTAGTGACTGAAGACGCCTCAGGGATCGGCATAATGGCCAAGCCCTGAGGCGTTTCTTGTTTCAAGATAGTTTCGCTGCGTCACGGACCCAGGTTTTCGCCTTTGGTAAATCCGCCCTCCGGCATCCGACGTCAAACGGCCCGAACAGCAAGGATGGCAATGGCTTCGCGCGTGACACTCCGACGTACCGGCCCGACGATCCGCCAGAAGACCATCAAGGCCGCGATCGGTTGCACGGGCGTCGGCCTCCATTCCGGCCAGAAGGTGCGTCTGACCCTGACGCCAGCCGATGTCGGGACGGGCATCGTGTTCCGCCGCAAGGATCATCCGGGGCAGGGCGACATCCCGGCATTGTGGTCGAACATCGTCGATACCCGGCTGTGCTCGCGGCTCGCCAATGAGGCCGATGTCGGCGTCGCGACGGTCGAACATCTGATGGCGGCGCTAGCGGGAGCCGAGATCGACAATTGCGTGATCGAGATCGACGGCCCCGAAGTGCCCGCGATGGACGGCAGCGCGGCCCCTTTCCTATTCCTCATCGACTGCGCCGGAACGGTCGAGCAGAATGCCCCGCGGCGTGCGATCCAGATCATGCGCCGTGTGTGCGTCGGCGACGGCGACCGGAGTGTGACGCTCGAACCCGCGAGCGGCTTCAACGTGGCATTCACGATCGATTTCGAGTCGGCGGCCATCGCGCGTCAATCGATCAGCTTCAGCCTGGACCCGTCCAGCTTCCGCGATGAGATCGCGCGCGCGCGGACGTTTGGCTTCGCCGACGAGGTCGCCCAACTACGCGCCGCTGGCTTGGCACGGGGCGGAAGCCTCGAGAACGCCGTTGTCATCCAGGGGGATCGGGTCCTCAACGCGGAGGGCGTGCGCTACCGGGACGAGTTCGTGCGTCACAAGGTCCTGGACTGCATCGGCGACCTCTATCTCGCGGGTGGTCCGTTGCTCGGCCGGGTCCGTGCGGAACGCTCGGGGCATGAGTTGAACAACGCGGCCCTGCGCGAGCTGTTTGGCCGTCCCGGCGCCTGGCGCTACGTCGATGTCACGGAAGACATGGTGGCGGCCCGGGTCGGACCGCGCCTCGTTGCGGGCTGATCGCAACTTCCGAAGGTCACGGCAGCCCATCCGCCACCCGACGTCCGGTGGTGGCCCGACCGAGGAAACTTGGGCTATAAACCAGCGATCATGACCCGCTGGCGGATTCCCCTCATTCTCGCTTCGATCGCGCTGTTCGGCGCAAGCGCGTGTTCTCCCACGAACAAGGACCGCTATGTGGAGCGGCCCGTGGAGCAACTCTACAACGAAGGCGTCGACGCGCTCGGCACGGAACGGTTCCAGACGGCCGCCAAGGCGTTCGACGAAGTCGAGCGCCAGCACCCCTATTCGAACTGGGCGACGAAGGCGCAGTTGATGGGCGCCTACGCGCATTACCAGAACAACAAATACGATGACGCGATCGTCGCCGCAGATCGCTTCATCCAGCTCAATCCTTCGAATCGCGATGTCGGGTACGCCTATTACCTGAAGGCGCTCTGCTATTATGAGCAGATAACGGATGTTCAGCGCGACGCGCGCATGACCGAATTGGCGCTACGCGCCCTCGAAGAAGTCGTGCGCCGTTTTCCAGAGAGCACCTTCGCAAGAGACGCGCGGTTGAAGATCGACCTGACCTACGATCACCTCGCGGGCAAGGAAATGGAGGTTGGACGTTTCTACATGGGGCGCGGCCAGTATGTCGGCGCGATCAATCGTTTCAAGACCGTGCTGGATCGCTATCAGCAGACGAGCCACATCCCGGAGGCGCTGCATCGGCTGGTCGAGAGCTACGTCGCTCTCGGGTTGATCGAGGAAGCCAGAAAGACGGCATCCGTCCTCGGCTTCAATTATCCGGGTACCGACTGGTATCGTGACTCCTATGCCCTCGTAACGACGGGCGAGTTGCCGCCGGAGGAACGGGCAGGGTTGGGGCTGCGCATTCTCCGGAGCGTCAATCCGTTCTGACTCCAGTCGCGAAACAGCAGGATCCTCCTAGTGTCATCAACCGGAAAAAAACGACCCAGTGCGCGCCGTCGAGCCGCACGCCGATGGACGGTTCTCGCGATCCTAGGGCTGCTGGTCGTGACCGGGATCGCGGTGTACGGCGTCACGCTCATGATCAAGGGGCCAGGCGCGCAGGCGGCCGCCTATTCCCTCCAGGGTACCGCCCTCCAGATCCGTCTCGAGATTCGGCAGCAATCCATATTCAGCACGACGTTCGACCGGACGGTCCGCGTCAATACGCGCGAACGTCAGCGCCAAGCCGATCTGCGTCCCGACACCGGCGGGTTCGGTCGCATCAATCTCTATCGGCAAGCGGACCGCGTGATGGCGGTGGCCTGGGGCAGCACGATTGGCGCGGTGATCAACACCGGCGACATCGAAGTGCTTCCGGGCCCGACGCTGCCGGAATCGCCGGTCGGGTATCTCGGCGCCTTCGACATGGACGAACGCAAGAGGCTTCGTTTCTATTCGGCGTCGGAATGCCCCTATATCGCCATCGCGTCCGCCGATCGCCCGCGAAGCTGCCGCGGTTGAGCGCGCCCTGACGCGCGCCGCCGTCTGCCGCGTATCGCAGGAGACAGGTGCACGGATCCGCGACTTCGGGCAGCCTCAGTAATCATGCTCAACCGTCTTTCGATCCGCGACGTGGTGCTGATCGACAAACTCGATCTCAGCTTCGAGACCGGCATCGTCACGCTGACCGGGGAAACCGGTGCCGGCAAGTCGATCCTGCTCGACTCGCTCGGATTGGCGCTGGGCGCACGCAGCGATGCCGGCGCGCTGCGCACCGGTGCGGCCCAAGCAAGTGTCTCCGCCGTATTCGATCTGCCGCCCGCACATCCCGCGCGGCAACTGGCGACCGAGCATGGCATCGCGGCGGAAGGTGAACTCATCCTGCGGCGCGTGATCGCCGCCGATGGCCGCAGCCGCGCATTCGTCAACGATCAGCCGAGCTCCGTCGGCCTGCTGCGACAACTCGGCGCGCTCCTGGTCGAAATACATGGTCAGTTCGATACGCAGGGCTTGCTCGACGCCGTGACCCATCGCGCCGCGCTCGATGCCTTTGCCGGCGACGGCCAGCTCGTGCGCGATGTCGCCACAGCGCATGCCGGATGGCGCGCCGCCCAAGCGGCGGAAATTGCGGCGCGTGACATGACGAGCAGGGCCGCACAGGAAGAGGCTTTCCTGCGCCACGCCGTCGCGGAGCTCGACGCGCTCTCCCCCGAGCCCGATGAGGAAGCGCTGCTCGGCAGAAGGCGCGCCATGCTGGCCGGCGGCGAGCGGCTCGCCGAGGCGCTGAACGCGGCGCTCGTCGACCTGAGCGCCAACAAGGGCGTGGAGGCCGCGTTGCGCGGCGCCCAGCGCCAGCTCGAGCGCCTGGCATCCTCGGTGGCGCCCTGGTCGGTCGTGACGAGGCGTG
>JANNTF010001206.1:0-1901 GCA_031403455.1 Alphaproteobacteria bacterium
GGGGCGCATCCTCTGGACCGGTCCGACGAATTCGGGCAATCCACTGAACGTGTTCAGCTCGTAGGGGCAGGCGGTGACGCTCGCGCCAGCCAGCGGCGACATCATGGAGCGCTTGCGTCTGCCCGGCAGCGTGTCGCTCGCGCCGGCGATCGCCAAGCAGACCATGTACGTCGTGACCGACGACGGCGATCTCGTTGCATTGCGGTGAGCACGCCCGCGGACGCACCCGGCGCGGATACGAGAACGGCGCTGACGATTGCGATCGTCGGTCGGCCGAATGTCGGCAAGTCGACCCTGTTCAATCGGCTGACGGGCAGACGTCTCGCTCTGGTCGATGACACGCCCGGATTGACCCGTGATCGTCGCGAAGGTCGGGCGCTCCTCGGCGATCTTCGGCTGCGGATCATCGATACGGCAGGGTACGAAGACGCTGACGACATGAGTCTGGAGGCGCGGATGCGCCGGCAGACCGTCACCGCTGCCACAATGGCCGATGTCACGTTGTTCGTCGTCGATGCGCGCGCCGGCGTGACCGATCTCGACCGCGATTTCGCACGGGTGCTGCGGCGGTCGGATTGCCGTGTGGTGCTGGTCGCCAACAAATGCGAGGGCCATGCCGCGGTGCCCGGTCTCGGCGAAGCGCATAGCCTCGGGTTCGGCACCCCGATCCCGCTATCGGCGGAACACGGCGAGGGACTGGCCGATCTTTTCGATGCGTTGCGACCATTCGCGCCGGCAGGCGCGACGATGCAGGATGACGACGGGCCGCTCGAGGAGGACATCAAGCTCCTGCCGCCGGAGGAACGGCCGATCCGCCTGGCGATCATCGGTCGCCCGAATGTCGGCAAATCCACTCTCGTGAACAAGCTGCTCGGCGAAGAGCGGATGCTGACGGGGCCCGAACCCGGGATCACGCGCGATGCGGTGGAGACCGAGTGGCGCGCGCAGGGGCGACGCGTGCGGCTCGTTGATACGGCCGGCATGCGCAAGAAGGCGCGAATCGACGATCGGCTCGAACGCCTGTCGGTCAGCGACACGCTGCGCGTGATTCGCGAATGCCAGGTCGCCGCGCTGGTGCTCGATGCCACGCAGATGCTGGAGAAGCAGGATTTGCAGATCGCACGCCTGGTCGTCGAGGAGGGGCGCGCGTTGGTGATCGCGGTCAACAAATGGGATCTGATCGACGACCCGCAGGCGGCGTTGCGTCAGCTGCGCGATCGCATCGAGATCTCGATGCCGCAAGTACGCGGCATCCGCTTCGCGACGATCTCGGCCCTGCACGGCCGCAAACTGGATGAATTCCTGAAGACGATGTTCGCCGCCTTCGACATCTGGAACACGACCCTGTCGACGTCGAAGCTCAACCGTTGGCTGGAAGGCGTATGCGCCGCGCATCCGCCACCGATCGTCGAGGGGCGGCGTCCGCGCATGCGCTTCTGCCGACAGACGACGACGCGCCCACCCACGATCGCTTTGTTCGGCAACAAGCTCGTCGCGTTGCCAGACGATTATCTGCGCTATCTGGAGAACAGCCTGCGCGATACGTTCGATCTTCCGGGCACGCCCATCCGCTTCGTGTTGCGCCAGACCGAGAATCCGTATGTCGACGAGGCCGGCAAGCCGCGCGCCGCCGCCAAGGGCAAGCCGGCCGCGCACGCGAAGCGCAAGACGGTTGTGAAGAATCCGAGCAAGCGCATGTCCCAGGTCAGGCAGAAGCCGAAGGTGAAGCCGAAATCGCAGCCGAAATCGAAGTCGAGGCCGCAGTACCGACGCTGATTGGCATTGGAGGGGTGACGCGTGGCTCATGTTCAGGCGATGAAGGATCCCTACGAGACGCTTGGCGTCGCGCGTACGGCCACCGAGGCGGAGATCCGCACGGCCTATCGCAAGCTTGCCAAGGA
>JANNTF010001207.1:0-7704 GCA_031403455.1 Alphaproteobacteria bacterium
GCATGGTCATCCTGTGGCCGCACCTGACATTTCCAGGGATTGAACTGGATCGAGAGTCGCGCGGGTCGCGCGCGTGGCCGCGTCGAGTAGCCGCGCCGTGTAGGCGTCGCGTGGATTCGCGAAGACACTCGCGGTGTCACCCGCCTCGACGATGCAACCCTGATGCAGGACGATGACACGGCGCGCCATCTTCCAGATCACCGCGAGGTCGTGGGTGATGATGATCATCGCCACGCCGGAGCGTTGCTGCAGCGCGAGCAGGTGATCGAGGACCTGCGCCTGGATCGATGCATCGAGCGCCGAGGTGATCTCGTCGCACACCAATAGCTCGGGCTCGGCCGCGAAGGCGCGCGCGATCGCCACGCGCTGTTGCTGGCCACCGGAGAGCTGGCGCGGATAACGATCGAGATACTCGGCGCCCATGCCAAGCTCGCCGAGCAGCGCCTCCGCTTTGGCGCGCGCGGCGCGGCGATCAAGCGCGAAGAACTGGCGCAGCGGACGCATGATCGACGCGCCCACGGTGTGGCGAGGGTTGAGCGACGACAGCGGATCCTGGAACACCATCTGGATGCGGCGTCTCACATCCGCCGGCCGCTCGATCGCCCGCCCCGCCAGAGCATGCCCATCGAACCGGATCGTGCCTTCGCTCGGCCCCATCATGCCGGCGACGATCAGGCCGAGCGTCGTCTTGCCCGAGCCGG
Organism: Alphaproteobacteria bacterium; assembly: GCA_031403455.1. Classification (GTDB taxonomy): domain Bacteria; phylum Pseudomonadota; class Alphaproteobacteria; order CACIAM-22H2; family CACIAM-22H2; genus CAIOSQ01. Next base: position 702 of record JANNTF010001207.1, read on the forward strand.
ACTCGCCGATCACGCCCAGCACCTCGCCGCGCGCGAGCTCGGCATCGATCCCTTGGAGTGTCTTGCGCCCCGGCGACCGTCGGATATGAAGCCAGCCAGCCTCGCGATAGCTGAAGCCGAGCGCGCCGATGGTCAGCAGCGGATTCGTCGTCGGCGACGGGGCGAAGCGCGAAGCGGCGTCGAGGCGCAGCGTCGCCGACAGGAGCGTGCGGGCATAAGCGGTGCGCGGCGCGGCGAAGACATCGTGCACCGCGCCTTCCTCGACGATGGCGCCGTCCTTCATCACGAGGACGCGATCGCAGACCTGCGCAACGACGTTGAGATCATGGGTCACCAGAACGAGCGCGCTGCCCAGCTCGCGGCGCAGTCGGACGATCAGGTCGAGGACTTGCGCCTCGGTCGTCTTGTCGAGCGCAGTGGTCGGCTCATCGAGCACGAGGAGTTTGGGGCGACAGGCCAGCGCAGCGGCGATCACGACGCGCTGACGCTGCCCACCCGAGAGTTGATGCGGGTAGCGCCGCGCGATCGTCTCCGGCTCGGGAAGTCCCATCGCGGCCAGCAGCTCGATCGCTTTCACGGATGCAGCGTGGCGATCGAGCCCGGCGCGTGTCCACAGAACTTCCTCGATCTGCCGGCCGACGCGCATGTGATAGGTCAGCGAGGACAGCGGATTTTGTGGCACCATCGCCACCTCTATGCCGCGCAGCCGCGCAATCGCGCCGCGATCGGCGCACGCGAGATCGACGCCGTCGAACAGCAGCGAGCCGCCGAGGAATCGTGCACCCGCGCGGCGATAGCCGAGGAACGCACGCGCGAGTGTCGACTTGCCCGAGCCCGACTCGCCGACGATCCCCAGCGCTTCGCCATGGTGCAGATCGAAGCTCACCCGGTCGACCACGGTGACGATGCGGCCCTGGGCGTCCCCATACCCGATCGCGAGGTCCCGCGTGCGGACCAGGCTCTCAGTGGCCGGCGGTGCCACGCGCCGCTTCCAGCCCGAAGGCGTCGGTGATGCCCTCGGTCGCGAAGTTGACGCCGATCACGAGCGTCGAGATGCACAGCGCCGGCGCGAGGATGAGCCACGGCTCCGAGCGGATCGAGGCCAAGCCATCATGGATCATCATTCCCCAATCCGGGGTCGGCGGTGAAATGCCAAGCCCGAGAAAGGACAGCGACGAGACGAGCAGCAGCGCGCTCGACGTGCGCAGCGCGAACTCGACGGCCAGAAGATCGGCGATGTTCGGCAACATCTCGCGCAGGATGATCGCCGGTCCGCCGTCGCCGCGCAGCATGGCCGCCTTTACGTAGCCGTGCTCCGCCAGAACGATGCCCTGCGCGCGCGCCGTGCGGACCACGCCCATCATCTTGATCACGGCGATCACGATGACCAAAACCAGCGGCGACTGCCCGAACCCTGTGACGAACAGCGACACGAAGAGGATCGCGGGGATCGCCAGCTTCATCTCGACGAAGCGCGACACCGCATCGTCGAACATCCCGCGATAGAAGGCCGCGGCGAGGCCGATCAGCCCACCGCCGAACGCAGCGATGAACGCCGAGGTGAAGGCGACGACGATGGAAATGCGTCCACCCACCACGAGGCGCGAGAAGAAGTCGCGCCCGAGTTCGTCGGTGCCGAGCCAGTACTGCGTGTTCGGCGGCTCGAGCGGCGCGTCCAGCAGCTTGAACGGATCGAAGGGCGCGATCAGCGGTCCGGCGAGCGCGATTAGCAGGTGCAGCGCGACGATCACGAGCCCGAGCACCGTGAGCGGGCGCCGCAGGATCCGCGCCGTCACATCGCTCATGACTGCCTCGTGCGCGGATCGAGCGCGAGGATGGCGAGGTCGGCCAGCAGATTGAACAGGACGACGAGACCCGCCGAGAGCAGCGCGATCGCCTGGATCACATGCACCTCGCGGCGCGTCACGGCGCGCACCAGCTCCTGGCCGAGGCCGGGATAGGAGAAGACGAGTTCCACCACGACGATGCCCGACACGAGCGCGGCGGCGTAGAGCGCCATCGCCGTGAGGCTGGGGATCACCGCGGCCGGCAGCGCGTGCAGGAAGACGATGCGCCATTCCGGGACTCCCGTGAGTCGCAGCCGCTCGACGAAATCGGTCGCCAGCGCCTCGACCATGCCGACACGCAGCACGCGGCCGAGATAGGCGATCGAGCCGATCAGGATCGTCGCTACCGGCAGCGGCGACGCGGCCAGCAGCGCGAGCGCGGGATCCTTCGTGTTGGCGGTGATGGTCGCCGGAAAAAGCGGCCAGGCGACGGCGAACAGGATGACCAGCACCGTGCCGATCACGAACTCCGGCACGGAATAGCCGATGATGGCGGCGGAGGAGATGATCGTATCGGTCGCGCGGCGGAACCAGTACGCGGATACGATGCCGACGAACAGCGCCAGGGGGATCGCCGCCACCAGCACGGCGCCGCCGAGGATCAGCGAGTTGCGCAGCGGGAACGCGACGATGTCGATGACCGGCGTCTTCGAGATCAGCGTCCGCCCGAAATCCAGCTGCGCAACGCCACCTAGGAAGGAAAGGAACCGTTCCGGCGCCGGCCGATCGAGGCCGAGCTCACGCTTCATCTGCGCGAGCCGCGCCGGCGGCATCATCGACAGCTCGTCCGCCGAGAGCGACACGTCGAGCGCATCGCCCGGCAGGATCTCCGTGGCGACGAAGACATACGTCGCCAGCATCAGCAAGGTGACCAGCGACAGCGCGAGCCGACGGAGGACGGCGCTCAGCATGGCGCCGCCCTCCCGCTCGGAGTCACAGATCGCCGGCGCGGTATGAGCGTTACGCCTTCCATGTCTCGTCGAGGCGGATCGACCAGATTTGCGGATGGAACGGCATGTTCCGGATGTTCTTGCGCTTGATCAGGAACGTGTCGCCGCCGGCCGGGAGCACGGCGGGCACTTCCTCGTGCAGGATCGCCTGCATCTGCGCGTAGATCGCCTTCCGCTTGCCGGCGTCGCGCGTGATCATCGCCTCGTTGTAGAGCTTAATGTACTTGTCGTGCTCGGGGCCACTCCAGTGGCCGCTTTCGACGTATTCGTAGCGCATGCGGTAGAGCGAGATGCCGGGGTTGCGCGAGCCGACCGCCGTCATCGCGAATTTGTGGTACTTGCCGAGCGCGACATCGTTCTCGCCCTGACGGAACTGGATGTAGCCGTCGTTCGGGCGCTCCTCGATCGGCATGTTGAAGCCGGCCTCCTTGACGGATTGCTGGAGCACCTGGAAGTAACGCGGCACTTCGGGCAGCTGGGGGCTGTAGTAGAGTGGCGACAGGGTAATGCCGTTCGGATAGCCCGCGTCGGCGAGCAGCTGCTTGGCCTTCGCGACATCGCGCCCACCCGGACGCGGCACGAAATTCGGATCCGTGATCACGAGGTGGCTGTCATTGCCGACCCAGCCATACTTGCCGCTATAGGCGATGCGGACGATGGCTTCGCGATCGATCGCGTAGGCGAAGGCCTGACGGACGCGCTTGTCGAGGAACGGCGAGCCGGGATGCTTGGGCAGCTGGATGACGAAGTGATAGCCGCCCTTCGCGGTCTCGATGTCGTAGGCGGTGTCGGACTGGAACTGCTGGACCGCGCGCGGATCGATCGAGAGCACCGCGTCGAACTGCCCGGCGCGCAAGCCGTTGAGCGCCGCTTCCTGCTGGCCTTCGCGATTGTGGCACTCAACGCGATCCAGATAGGGGAAGCCCTTGCGCCAATACCCTTCAAAGCGCTCCATGATCAGCGAGCGGTTCGGATCCGTCGACACGATCCTGAACGGGCCGGTGCCGATGCCGTCGAAGCCGATCGTCTTCAGATCGCCGGCCGGCATGATCACGCTGTTGTACTCGGCGAGGATGAAGGCGAACTCGGAGTTGCCGCTGTCGAGGGTGAAGCGCGCGACATACTTGCTCAGCGCTTCGATCTTGATGATCTGGCGCGCGAATGGCGCGTTCAGCCGGTGGTACTCGAACGACGACGCGACGTCCGCCGCCGTCATCTCGCGGCCATTGTGGAACATGACGCCCTCGCGGATCGTCACGTCCCAGACGTTCATCTTGTCGTCCGTCGGCTCGAGCTTGGTCGCGAGCTCGTATTCCCATTCGAGCTTCTCGTTGACCCAGGTCAGGCAGTTCCATTGCAGGCGCGTATTGGCGTCGACGATGAAATACGGATGCTTCGCGTTCGACGCGTCCGCGGCGCGTCGGTTCGCGGAGAGCTGCGCATAGACCAGCGTGCCGCCGCGCTTGGGCGTTGCGGTCTGGGCATTTGCCAGATCCGCGGTCAACGCCGCCGCGCCGCCGAGGCCGAGCCGTGCAAGACCACGCCTTGTGTGTGAGTTCATGTGGATCCCCTCCATTGAAAGAAGCTATGAGACTTGGCGAAAGAACCGACTCAACTAATGAACCGGGATGTCCGATCGATGACAAAGAGCCCCAAGAAACGTGACGTGCGGCGCGAGTCGGGCATCACGCTCAGCGCGCTGCGCACTTTCGTCACCGTGGTCGATGCGGGCAGCTTCTCGAAGGCGGCGCAGGATCTCGGCGTGAGCCAGCCCAGCGTGTCGATCCAGCTCAACAGCCTCGAACGCGCGTGCAACGTGCTGCTGCTGCATCGACGCCCGCGGCTCGAACTAACGGATGCCGGTCGCGATCTGCTGGTGCGCGCGCGGCTGATCATCAGTCGTCTCGAGGAATTCGAAGGTTCGGTGAACGAGCTGCGCGCGCTGAAGCGCGGGCGATTGTCGGTCGGCCTCTCCGGCCCGCACGTGGTGATGCCGCTGCTCGCCGGGTTCGTCGAGAAGCACCCGTCGCTGCTGCTGTCGACACGGATCGGCAATACCTCGACGCTCCTAGCCGATGTGGCGCAGTGCCGGATCGATGTCGGTATCGTGGCGATGGCCGAGGAGGTTGCAGCGCTGTCGTGCACGCGCATCGTCGATCTGCGGCTCGCGCTCTGCGTGCGCCGCGACCACGCGATCGCCAAGCGACGGACGGTGCGCCCCGAGCTGCTCTCGGCGATGCCGTTCATCATGCGCGAGGAGGGCTCCGTGACCCGGCAGATCGCCGAACGGGTCTTCGCCGCGTCACGCGTGAAACCCGACATCCGCCTGGAAGTGACCGGACGCGAGGCGATGAAGGAAGCGATCGTCGCCGGGCTCGGCATCGGCGTGTTGTTCGCCCACGAAGCCGACGGCGATTCCCGCCTGGTCGCGGTCGAGTTCGCCGAGGGTCTCGCGAGCGCCGGCATCTACGCCGTCGCCCTGAAGGAATCCTTGGACATTCCGGTGGTCAGCGCCTTCATCGAGCACCTTGCGGTGCATGGGAAACGGCCACCAGCGCCTCGGCGTAGCTGAGGAAATGCTCGAAGGGCGGCGTGGTCGCCCGCGGGTTCTTCGCAGCATCGCAGTACCGGCGCACGCGCACGGCCGCATCGGCGAAGGCCTCGCGCCGATAGGCGGCCACTTCATCCGGCGACATCGGCCCGCCCTGGAGCTCGAGCGAACGGCGCGAATCCTTCGCGAGCTTCTCAAAATGCCCCTCGACGGCGCAGAGATAGCGCTTCGCCGGCACGTGGAGGCGAACGGGTTCGCTCACATCCTCGCCGAAGCGCTGCGCGATCCAGGCCGCGCCGCGCGCTTCATGCGTATCGTCGACGCCGCGCTCGAGGAAGTCCTCGCCGAGATCGTGGATCATGTGGCCGACGTCGTGCAGCAGGCAGGCGATGATGATCGCGGGCGATTCGCCAGCGGCTTCGGCACTCGTCGCCGTCTGCAGCGCATGCTGCAGCTGCGTGACGTCCGAGAGACCGTAGCGCTTGGTTGCGCGCCGCCCGTAGATCTCGAGCAGCTCCTCGCGAATAGAACCCATCGTCTCTCCCGCATGCCCGCATTGGAATAGGTTCTGGCTTATCATTGACAGTGCCTCATATCAAAAGAATTATCCCGCACCCGTCGATCGTCAGTGGCTTGCGCGGGCAGTAGCTTCGGTATCCATCCATCCGTCGAGAGCGCCCCATGCCCGATCGTCCCAAGAACGTGCTGCTGATCGTCGTCGACCAATGGCGCGGCGATCATCTCGGCAGCCTCGGCGCATCCTGGGTCAAGACACCCCGCCTCGATGCGCTGGCGCGACGCGGTGTCATCTTCGCCAGGAACTTCTGTCAGGGCGCGCCGTGCGGTCCGGCGCGAACGTCGCTGCAGACCGGCAAGTACGTGATGAACCACCGGGTCGTGCACAACGGCGTGCCGCTGGATGCGCGGCACGACCATCTCGCCCGCATCCTCCGGCGCGCCGGCTACGATCCGGCGCTGGTCGGCTACTCGACGACCACGCCGGATCCGCGTGGCCTGTCGCCGACGGATTTCCGGTTTCGCACCAACGGCGACATCGCGGATTCCTGGCGTGTGATCGCCCAGCTCGACGAGCTGCGCGATCGCAACGACATGGCGCGCAACTATCTCGGCTGGGTCGCCACCCGCGCGCCGCACCACGCCGGCAAGACCGCCAATGATCTCTGGGGTCCGCGCTCCGGCGCCTCGCGGCCCGACGGCGCGCCCTGCGTCGTCGAGGCGGGATTCTCCGATTCCGCCTGGCTCACCGAGAGTGCGCTCGAGTATCTGCGGGGGCGACCGCAGGGCCAACCCTGGATGATGCATTTCGGGCTGTATCGGCCGCACCCGCCCTTCAACGCGCCGGCGCCCTATCATGAGTCGACTCCGCTCTCGGCGATTCCCGCTCCGGTGCGCGCCGCGCGTCGCGAGGACGAGGCGGGCGGCCATCCCTATCTGCGCTATCTGCACGGTTCGCAGGATCTCGGCGGCTACATGGTCGGCGGCAAGGGACTCGTCTCGGAGCTCACGGATGCCGAGCTGCGTCATCTCCGCCAGTCCTATTGCGGCCTGATCGAGGAGGCAGACATGCAGATCGGCCGCGTGCTCGATGCCCTGGTCGAGCAAGGCCGGCTCGACGAGACGTTGATCGTGATGAC
>JANNTF010001208.1:0-5142 GCA_031403455.1 Alphaproteobacteria bacterium
CGGCGGCGAGCTTCGCGAGCACGGTGGCGGGCGGGTCGGGCGTCGCGAGATCGACGTCGGTCACCGGCCGATCGATCAGGGCGTCACGGACACAGCCGCCGACGAAACGTGCGTCGATGCCATCGGCACGGAGCAGCGTCAGGACACGCCGCGTCGCCGCCGCGGTGAACCACGCCTGCGCTGGCAGGTGTGGCGCCGCGCTCATCGCGGGCGCGGCGGATCGACATGCGCGGGCACGACTTTGCCATCGACCACGCGCGGCGCGACATACTGGCCGCCGATGTCGCCGAGGCTGCGACTCAGGCCGAGCACGCCCGCCACCGTCACCATCAAGGCGATCCCGACACCGGCCAGCCAGATCCACGGCGCGTCCGCCCAGCTTCGCAACTCGCCCAGCCCCTGGCGCGCGATCCGCCGCCGCTCCCACATCAGCCATAGCCCATACACGATCGTCGGCGCCGCGAGCGGCAATGCGAATTCGGCGAATAATCGGATCATCGCTCCAACAGCACCTCGGAAAGATTCACGACCATCCCCGCCGTGGCGCCCCAGATCAGATGGGCGCCATAGGAAATCGCCCAGAACTCACGTCGCACGCCGTCGAACTCGCGCGCCCGGCGCTCCCGGTTGCGCGGGTCGACGAGAAACGCCAGCGGCACTTCGAACACTTCGGCGACCTCGAACGGGTCGGGGCGCAATGCCGTGGGCGGCAGGACCAGCCCGACGACCGGAGTCACCTCGAAACCCGTCCGCGTCACGTAGGTGTCGAGCCGCCCGATCACTTCTACTTGATCGGGTGGCAGGCCGATCTCCTCCTCGGTCTCGCGCAGCGCGGCGGCGGCGGCATGGATGTCGTCAGCCTCGAGCCGTCCGCCGGGAAAACTGATCTGCCCGGCATGCGCCGTCAGATGCGCCGTGCGTCGCGTGAGCAATACGCCAAAACCGCCCGCGTGCATGACCACGGGCACCTAGACGGCAGCGGGAATCAGCGGACCTCTCGGCCGCAGCGCGGGATCGAAATCATGATCGCCGCGCAGACCCGCGGGCGCCACGCGAACGCCGGCACGCCGAACCCCGATATCGCCAGCCGCGTCGGCGAGGCGCCCACGAAGATCCGTCGCGGTCCAACGGCGTGAGGACGCATCAATCATTGCCGATCATACCCCAGGGGGCTCGAGCGCGAAGAACTCGCCGTCGCTCCAGACACCAAGAACCGTCAGCCCTTCGCGCTCCTGCGCGCAGACGAGATCGGCCAATTGATAGAAGACGGCCCGCGCGAGACGTGCCTCGAGCCCCGGGCGCACGACCACGTACGGAGCCGGCGCATCGACCGATCCGCGCATGATGATCGGATGGTCGGCCCCGGCAGTGACTTCCTCGTCGAGATTGGTCGTAAAAATCAGGCGCTGCGCCTGGCTTTCCCCCGCGGCACGGCAGAGCACCGCGACGAATGGCGCGTCGTCGACCACGATCGCCCCACGCTCGAAGGGGGTGACGAGCCAATACGCTCCATCGGGTTGACGCGCGAGCACGCGTGCGAAAAGCTTCACTAGTGTTTTGCGACCGATCGGCGTGCCGTGATAAAACCAAGTTCCGTCGCGCGCGATGCGGATCGGAAATTCGCCACAGATCGGCATCATCGGAGGGAAAGCTCGGTTGGTCGCTCCATCGCTGAGGGTGGAGTCAGCGGGGCGTGGAATAGCGGTCGTGTCACGCGCTGGGGACACGGATGGGTCGCCGGTGGTGTTGATAGAGGCGCCTTCGGTCATAGGTCTCGTCGGGTCACGTCGCCTAGCGGAATGGGACTTACAGAACTGGGCCTGGCGGAGTTGGTGAGCGACCATAACAAGGGAGAGGTGTCAGTGACGGCCTTAGATTCAAAGATCGCAGACGCCGACGGGATCGTGGATGCGATCGAACGCCTCGGCGGGCGACTGGCGGAGATCCGCACCCGCATCGGCCGCGTCATCTTCGGCCAGACCCAGGTCGTCGAGCATTCGCTCATTACGCTGTTGTCGGGCGGTCACGCATTGCTGATCGGCGTGCCTGGCCTTGCCAAGACGCGGCTGGTCGAGACGCTGGGCACCGTGCTCGGCCTCGAGGACAAGCGGGTGCAGTGCACACCCGACCTCATGCCGGCCGATATCATCGGCTCCGAGATCCTCGAAGACGGCGAGGGTGGCAAGCGCCATTTCCGCTTCATTCGTGGACCGGTGTTCAGCCAGCTGCTGATGGCCGACGAAATCAACCGCGCCAGCCCGCGCACCCAGTCGGCCTTGCTGCAGGCGATGCAGGAGGGACGCGTCTCGGTCGGCGGTGTCTATCACCCCCTGCCGCAGCCTTTTCATGTCCTGGCGACCCAGAATCCGATCGAGCAGGAAGGCACCTATCCGCTGCCGGAAGCGCAGCTCGACCGGTTCCTGCTGCAGATCGATGTCGGCTATCCCGACCTCGACTCGGAGCGGCGGATGCTGATCGCCACGACCGGCGTCGGCGAGGAACGCGCCGCCAAGGCGATCTCGGCCGATGAATTGCTGGCCGCCCAGCGCCTGATCCGTCGCGTGCCGGTCGGCGAGAGCGTCGTCGAGGCCATCCTGACGCTGGTGCGCGCCGGACGGCCGGAGACATCGGATCTTGTGGAGGTGCAGCGCCATGTCGTGTGGGGTCCGGGTCCGCGCGCCAGCCAAGCGCTGATGCTGGCGAGCCGCGCGCGCGCCGTGCTCGACGGCCGGCTCGCGCCGTCGATCGACGACGTGGTCACCTTGGCGCGGCCGGTGCTGCGCCATCGCATGGCGCTCAGCTTCGCCGCGCGCGCCGACGGCCTCACGGTCGAGGGCGTCATCGACAAGCTGACCGAACGGTTGGCTTGAACGGCGCGCCGATGTCCCTCGCGGCGCAGAATCAGGTGGCCCATACGCGCCGGCAGGCCGACGCGGAAGCTGCCGCAAGCCGGCTGCCGGCGCTGCAGATCGCGGCGGAGCGCGTTGCGATGACGGTTCTGCAGGGCGTCCATGGCCGGCGGCGCGTGGGTCAGGGCGAGGCGTTCTGGCAATTCCGTCGCTACACGCACGGCGATCCGCTGATCCGCATCGACTGGCGGCAAAGCGCGAAGCGCGAACATGTCTTCGTGCGCGAGACCGAATGGGAAGCGGCCCAGTCGGCATGGCTGTGGCGCGACAACTCGGCCTCGATGCAGTGGCGATCGAATGGCGCGCTGCCGACCAAGCTCGAACGCGCCGAGTTGCTGTTGCTGGCGCTGACGACTTTGCTGGTGCGCGGCGGCGAGCGCATCGCCCTGCTCGGCCACTCCATGCGACCGATCGCGGGGCGCGCGGCCCTCACGCGCGCGAATGAACGCCTCGCCGATCCCACGGCGATCGAACGCGGTCTGCCGCCCGCAGCATCGTTGCCACGCCATGCCAGCGTGATCCTGATCGGCGACTTCTTCGCGCCCCTCGAGGAGATCGATCGCAGCCTGCGCGCGCTCGCCGCCAATGGCGTCAGTGGGACGATTCTCCAGGTCGTCGACCCGGCCGAGGAGACGCTGCCCTTCACCGGCCGCACGCGTTTCGAGGGCGTCGAGAGCGATGGGGAAATGCTGGTGCCGCGCGTCGAGGCGATGCGCGGCGAGTATGCGCAGGCCTTCGCCGCCCATCGCGACGGCATCGCCGATATCGCCCGCGCGCTCGGCTGGCGCCATCTGCTGCACCACACCGACCGCAGCGCGGCGAATGCGTTGATGACGCTGTGGCTGTCGCTGTCGCGCAGCACCAACGGGCCGGGACGCTGGAAGGCGTCATGACCGCGCTCGCCTCGCTCGCGTTTCTCTCCCCGCTGTGGCTGATCGCGCTCGGCGCCTTGCCGCTGTTGTGGTGGCTGTTGCGCGTGACGCCCCCCGCCGCGAAGCATGTGAGCTTCCCGGCGATCCAGCTGCTGCTGCGGATCAAGCCGCGCGAGGAGACGCCGGCACGCACGCCATGGTGGCTGCTGCTGTTGCGGCTGGCCATCGCCGCGCTGGTGATCATGGCGCTCGCCCATCCGCTGCTCAATCCGCAAGCCCAGCTGACCGGCACCGGGCCGCTCGTGATCGTCATCGACGATGGCTGGGCGGCGGCGCGCGGATGGGACGCACGCAAACGCACCCTTGAAGGCCTGCTCGACCGCGCCGAGCGCGCTAATCGCGCGACCTTGCTCCTCGGCACCTCAGTCAGCGTTTCGGGCGACGCGCCGCGCGCATCGCGACTGGGCCGCGCGACGGATGTCCGGACGCAAGCGGCGGCGCTGCAGCCAAAACCGTGGCCGGTCAACCGGCCGGCCGCGCTGCGCGCGCTTGCCGCCGTGCAGATCCCCCAGCCCGCCTCGGTCGTCTATCTCACCGACGGCGTCGAGGACGGCCAGTTCACGAGTTTCGTCGAGGCGCTGGTCAGGCTTGGTTCGGTCGAGGTGCTGCGCGACCCGCCGAGCGCGGGTCCGCGCCTCGTGCTGCAACCCGGCATCGACGCCACCGCCCTCACGCTGTCGGCGCGGCGGCTGCTCGCCGGCGCCTCCGAAGCGACCGCTTTGCGCGTCCTCGCCGAGGATGGCCGTCTGCTGGCGCGAGAGCCGCTGCTGTTCACCGAGAGCGAGACTCGCGCAACCGCGCGCCTCGTCCTGCCGTCGGAGATCCGCAACCGCGCCGTGCGCGTCGAACTCGAGGGCGAAGCATCGGCTGGCGTCGTCGTCCTGCTCGACGAACGGTTTCGCCGCCGCCCCGTTGGTGTGGTCACCAGCAGCTCCGTCGAGCGGTCGCAGCCGCTGCTCGCCGAGACCTATTATCTGCAACGCGCTTTGACGCCGCTCGCGGATCTGCGCATCGGCACCATCGGCGATTTGCTGCAGCGCCAGTTGGCGGTGCTGGTGCTCGCGGATGTCGGCCAATTACCCGAGGCGGATTTCGCGCTCGTCAACGCCTGGGTCCGCAAGGGCGGTCTGCTGCTGCGCTTCGCCGGTCCGCGCCTCGCCGAAGGCACCGACGCGCTGATCCCCGTGACGATCCGCGCCGGCGCGAGCCGCACTTTCGGTGGCGCGCTGACCTGGGCGCAGCCCGCCGGGCTCGCTCCCTTCGACGCTTGGGCGCTGAGTTGTGCCGGCATAGATATCAGG
>JANNTF010001209.1:0-19729 GCA_031403455.1 Alphaproteobacteria bacterium
CGGCACCGTCGCCCAGGCCGAGCGCTTGCCGTGCGTGAGCGCATAGCTGACGACAAGCGTGATCGTCGGTCCGGGAATCACCAGCAGCACCGCCGAGGCGGCGACGAAGGCGAGCCAGGTTTCGAGGGCGATCATTGCGCCGCCCCTCACTCCACGAAATTCGGGGAGCGGGCGAGCTGGCCGGTCTGCGCCCAGTCGTGATTGATCCAGAGCTGCGCCTTGTGCTGGGCCATCAGATCCTTGAGCCGCCGCATCGAGGCGAGCGTCAGCGCCTTGTCGAAATTCATGCTGGGCACGCGCGCATTCTCCCAATTGTCGCGGAAATGCACGGCGTCGCCGGAGAGCAGCACGACTCCCGTCTTGGGCAGGCGCACCATCAGCGACTGATGGCCGGGTGTGTGTCCCGGCGTCGAGATGATCGTCACCGCGCCATCGCCGAAGATGTCGTGATCGCCGCTGAGCTTGATCACCGATTGCGTCGCCGCGAACGGCGTCGGCTTGCCGGTGAACGCCCAGTCATACTCGGCCGCCTGGAAGATCAGCGTCGAGCGCGGGAAGAGATTGAGATTGCCGACGTGGTCGCCATGGGTGTGCGAGATCGCGACATAGGTGACATCGGCAGGCGTCACGCCGAGCTCGGCGAGCTGGCCGGCTAGAGTCTTGAGCCGGCGCGCGACGCTGGCGCCGCCGGCCGCGCTCACGCCATCGGCTTGCGCGGCGATCGCATCGGGATAGCCGGTGTCCCACAGGACCAGGCCCATGTCGTGGCGGATCAGGTAGCAATTCGCCGCCATCTGGATCGCGATGCCGACATTCACGCCGGGCGACCAGCGCGACTGGTCCTTGGCGAGCGACTGTCCGCAATCCAGCACGTAGAGACGCTGCACGCGGCCGTCGGCTATATCGGCGGCCTGCGCATCGGTGCAGAGCAAAGCTGCCAAGGAGATCGCGGCGACGAGGGCCTTCATCTGATGCCTCCTGTCTGAACGGACGAGTCGGCGCAGACTGGCTCAGACCGCGCCGGCGAGCAATCCGCCGGCGCCGACCAAAGTGGCGCCGGTGACATAGGCGGCATCCGGCGACAGCAGGAACGCGACCATGCCCGCGACATCGTCCGGCGTCGCGGCGCGCTGCAGCGGAATCTGGGCGATGCGGCTGGCCATCACGGCATCCGATGCCGCGCCGCGGCGTTGGGCCAGGACATCGTTCATCGCGTCGGTCATCGGCGTATCGACCAGGCCGGGCGCGAGGCAATTGACCCGGATGTTGCGCGCGGCCCAGGTCAGCGCCAGCGTCGCGGCGACATTGCGCAAGGCCGCCTTGCTGGCGGCGTAGACCGGTGCGTCGGGCGTGCCGCGAAAACTCGAGATCGAGCCGATGACGACGACGCTCGCGCCGTCCGCGAGGCGATCGGCGAGTGCGATGCTCAGGAAGAACGGCGCCTTCACGTTGACGGCGAAGACGCGGTCCCACTCCGCCTCGTCGACATCTCCAGGCTGAGTCGTCGAGACGACGCCCGCGGCATGCACGAGTCCATCGAGAGAGGTGCCGACCGCCTCGACGATCCGCGCGCGGCCGGCCGGCGTCGCGATGTCGGCCGTGATCCAGGCGCTGAAATGCGGGCTCGGCGCGATCGCCATCCGGTCGGTGCCGAGGACATGAGCGCCCGATGCGGCGAGACGCGCGGCGACCGCGCCGCCGATCGCGCCGCCAGCGCCGGTCACCAGCACGCGGGGGTTCTTCGTCGTCATGGCGTGCGCTCCTTCGCGCCCTGCTCCTGAGCCAGCATGCGCTCGAGATCGATGCGTGCGAGATCGACATGGCGGAAGATCGCGGCTTCGGCGGCCGCGGGATCGGCGCGGCGCATCGCGGCGACGATGCGCGCATGCTCGCGCACCGTCGCCTCGGCGCGTCCGGGGATCAGCTTGTAGCCGAGTCGGAAGCGCTGGCATTTGCCCCAGATCTCTTCGAGCAGCGTGGCGAGATGCGTGTTGTCCGCGGCGGCGAGGATCAGGCGATGGAAACGCCAATTCGCCTCGGCCATGCGGGCGAGATCGCTGTCGCGGCGTGCCGCATCGAATGCCGCGTTCGCGGCCGCCAGCGCCGGCGCGCAATCGCCGCCGCCGCGCTCGCAGGCCGTGCGCGCGGCGAGCGCCTCGAGCGCGGCGCGGATGCGGAAGATCTCGTGGGCATCGCGCGCCGAGACCGGCGTCACGCGCATGTCGCGATGCGGCGCGATCTGGATCAGGCCGTCCTTGGCCAGGCGCTGCGCGGCCTCACGCACCGGCATATGCGAGGTCCGCAGTTCCTGCGCGAGCGCCTGCAAGGTGAGCCGCCGGCCAGGCTCGAAATTGCCGCTGAGGATCTGCTCGCGCAGAAACTCGTAGACGAGTTCCGATTTCGTGCGGTGCTCGGGCAGCTTCGGCGCCGTGGCGGCGTGCTTGGTCGCCAGCGGCATCATGGCGCTGTGCGCGGCGGTTCGGGTGGACCGAGTTCGAGCAGCCGCGCATGCCAATGCGCGAGCCCGCTCTCCAATGTCTGTACCGGCGCGTAGCCGAAATCGCGCCGGGCGCGCTCGATACGGCACGCGCCGCGCAGATGCCGCCCCGGATCGATTCCCGGCCCCTGTCGGATCTGCGCGCCGGGAACCAGCGCACGCACGATCGCGGCGAGCTCGCCACGGCTGCGCAGCCTGCCGCTTGTGATGTTGTAGATCGGCTCCGGCAGCGCGTCCGCCTCGGCCGCCGCGACGAGTCCGGCGGCGAGATCCAGGACCGACGTGAAATCGCAGGGATGATCGGCGCCGGCGGCTTCCTCGACGGCTTCGCCGCGCAGCACGCGCGGCAGGAAATACTCGCCGATACGGCTGCCATGGCCGAACACGAAGCCGGTGCGGATCGAGGTCGCTGTGGTCGCATAGGCCTTGCGATAGGCCTCGCACAGCGTCTCGGTCATCAGCTTTGTCGCGTCGTAGATGCCGAGCGGCTCGGGACGATCGCTCTCGTCGAGCGGTGCGAGATCGGTGCGATGCCCGTAGAGCGTGGCGGTCGACAGATTGATCAGCCTCAGGCCGCGATGGCGCGCGAGCTCCAGCATGTTGCTCGTGCCGCCGACATTGACCTCGACCGCGCGCATCGGATCGGCCTTCGCCGGGGCGGGCCCGACCAACGCCGCGCAATGGATGAGATGCGTGGCGCCCGCGGCGCCCGCGGCGAGGGCGGCGCGATCGCGCACGTCGCCACGGTGGAATGTCGCACCGCCGGCGATGCGCGCCGCGTAGCCGGGCAGCGCGTCGAGATCGAACAGCCGCACCGCATGGCCACGCGCCAGGGCTGCCTCGGCGGTATGCAGCGCGACGAATCCCGCACCTCCCGTGATCAGCAGCGTCGCCATGCGCGCGTCTATTCCAGTTCGCGCGTCGTCACGGGTGCGTCGCCGGTCCGCGTCACGATGTTGATGAACTCCAGCGCGGTCGTGCCGATATTCTCCAGTCGGTGCGGGTCGCCCGGAAACGTGACCAGCACATCGCCGACCGACATCTCGAAGCTGCGCGTCCCCACCGTCGCGCGCCCCTGGCCGGCGACGATCACCCAGGTCTCGATCTTGCCGGTGTGGACATGGCTCGAACAGACGTCGCCGGCTTCGACGCGGTAGCGCGACATCGGCGCCGGCGGATCGCGCTCCAGATTGACCCAGCGCAAGGGCAGCCGCTGCGCGCCGCGATGCAGAATCTCCTTGGTCATCGGAACCTCTATTTCGCCTTGCCGTAGACGAGATCGGGAAGCCAGAGCGTGAGCTCGGGAACATAGGTCAACACCATCAGCACGACGATCAGGCCGATGACGAAGGGGAAGCATTCGCGCGCCACGTCGGCGACCGGGACCTTGGCGAGATCGCTGACGACGAACAAGGCCATGCCGACCGGCGGCGTCAGCAATCCGATCATCATGTTGACGATCATGACCGTGCCGAAATGCACGGGATCGATACCGAGCTTGACGATCGCCGGCACGATCACCGGCGTGACCAGGATCATGATCCCCGTGGTGTCGAGCACCATGCCGAGCAGCAGCAGCACGATGTTGATGATGAGGAGCAGCTGCCATTGCGTGAGGCCGAGCTCCACGACGGCTTGCGTGAGTTCCTGCGGGATGCGCTCGCGCGCCAGGATCCAGGCGAAGGCATGTGCCGCCGCGACGATCAGCATGATCGCGCCGGTCGACAGCGCAGTGTCGCGGCACGCCTCGAGCAAGGCCCGCTTCTCGGTCTCGCGGTGATAGAGCAGGCCGAGCAGCACGGCGTAGAGCACGCCCGCGGCGGCGACCTCGGTCGGCGTGAAGATGCCGGTGCGCATGCCGCCGATCAGGAGCACAGGCGCCATCAGCGCCGGCAGCGCGCTGATGGTCGTGCGGCCGCGCTCGGGCCAGGTCGCGCGGGGATGGCGCGGGTAGTCGACGCGTCCGGCCTTCACATGCACGATCGCCATCATGATCGCCGCCATGATCAGGCCCGGGATGATTCCGGCGACGAACATGCGCCCGACCGAGACATCGGCGATGAAGGCGTAGAGCACCGCGGCGATGCTCGGCGGGATCACCGGTCCGAGCGTCGCGGAGACGGCGGACATCGCGGCCGCGTAGGCCGGGCGATAGCCGGCGGCGACCATCGCGCGGATCCCGATCGCGCCCATGCCGGCGGCATCCGCCAGCGCCGAACCCGACATGCCGGAGAACACGACCGAGCCGAGGATGTTCACTTGGCACAGCCCGGCGCGCCAATGTCCGACCATCGCCGTGGCGAACCCGAAGATGCGATGCGTGACGCCGGTCGCATTCATCAGATTGCCCATCAGCAGGAAGAGCGGGATCGCGAGCAGCGTGAAGCTGTCGAGCCCGAAACTCATGCGCTGGACGACGATGCCGAGCGGCACACCGCTCAGCCACACGCCGGCGGCGGCGCAGATCAGCATGGCCACGGCGATCGGCACGCCGAGGCCGAACATCGCGAGCAGGCCCGGACCGTAGAGCCAGCTCATGTCACTGCGCCCATGGTGACGACGACGCCATCCCGGTCGAAGTGGCGCAGCGCGACCCGCGCCGCGGAATGGAAGCTGCTGAGCGCGCAGCCGATCACCAGCGGCCAGATCAGCACGGCCATCGGCAACTCGACCGCGGCGGTCTCCATGCCGGCGAGCGATCCGGCGAGAATCCAGCTGAACCACGCGATCGCGCCGAAGCACAGCACGAGGACGAGGTCGATACCGGATTCGAGCCGGCGGCGGCGCGCCGGCGTGAGCGCCAGCAGCAGCGTGTCGACGCGGACATGGCCGCCGCGCGCCGTGCAGGCCGCGGCGGCCATGTAGGTCAGCCAGATCAGACCCAGCCGCGAAATCTCCTCGGGCCAGATCAGCGGACTATCGAGGACGTAACGGCAGAAGACCTGGAGGTTGATGATCGCCGCGATGGCGATCACCAGCGCGATCGCGGCGCTCTCTTCGATCTGCCGCAAGATCTGCACGAGGTGGCGGAGCCAGGGCATGGGACTCAAGAGGTCAGCGGTAGTTGGCGATCTTGGTGTAGAGCCCGACATCGCCGCCCCAGCTGCGCGAGAGTTCCGGGATCGCCTGTTCGGCCGCGACCTTGCGCCACACATCGAGATCGGTCGGCACGAGCAAGGTCATGCCGCCGCTCGCGAGCTGCGCCTTGATCGTGGCTTCGGCGCGCGTGAGCTCATCGGCGATGAACTCGGTGCCGACGCGCAGCGCCGCCGTGAGATGGCCGCGATCGGCCTCCGACAGCCGCTTGACGGCGGCGTCGCTCATCACGATCACGCCGGGCGCGCCGGACCAGGCGATCAGATTCACATAGCGCGAGACTTCGTTGAGCTTCATCGCGGGGATCGCGTCGAGCGGCACGTCGGCGCCGTCGACCACGCCGGATTCCAGGGCCGAGTACATCTCGGCGAAGGCGACCGGCGTCGGCACCGCGCCGAGCGCGCGGAAGACCTGCGGGAACGGCGGAAAATCGGCGACGCGGATTTTCTGGCCGCGCATGTCGGCCAGCGTGTTGTAGGGCTTGCCCTTGGAGATCACGTGCCGCGTGCCGCGATGGAACCAGCCGACGATATGGACCTTCGAGGTCTCGGCCGACCGCCGCGCCCAATCCTCGCCGATCGGGCCGTAGACCACGGCGCGCCAATGCGCGTCGTCGCGGAACAGATAGGGCGCATCGAGCACCGCGAGCTCGCGCAGATGCACGCTCGCGCCGCCCGGCGAGGCGAGCACCATGTCGATCGTGCCGCTGCGCGCCGCGACATGCATGTCGCGCTCGGTGCCGAGCTGCGACGACGGGAAGACCTGCAGGACGACCCTGCCGGCGCTGCGCGTCGCGAGTTCCTTGGCAGCGAGCTCCATGCCGCGATGGAATTGGTGGGCGGGCGCCAGAACATGGCCGAGCTTGAGCACTTCCTGCGCCGGCGCCGCGGTGAGCGTGGCGCCCAGCAGCGCGAACGCCGCGGCGAATCTGGTGAACAGCACATCGATCATCGTTTCCCCCAACTCTTCTGATTGTGAGATTTCATATTTGATCAAATGTCAGATGCGAGCAAGCGAAACATCCCCTCCGGACGCTCCACGACTCGATTCATGCCGATGCGATCGCTCGCCTTCAGTCGACGACGAAGAATTTGGCGCCGTTACGCGCGTAGTTGCGGTGGCGGTCGACGCCATCGGCGACCTGGAAACTCATGCCGGGCGTGAGCACGAATTTGCGGCCATCCTCGAGTTCGATCTCGAGTTCGCCTTCCAGGCAGAAGAACACATGGCCCTTCGCGCACCAGTACCCGGTTCGGTAATCGGCCGAGTACTCCATGATCCGCACGCGCAGGTCGCCGAAGTTCCGCGTGCGCCAGAACGACGTGCCGGTCTCGCCCCTATGCTCGGTGCGCTCGATCGTCGACCAGTCGGTGACGTCGAAGGGGAAATCGGAGAGCTTCATACCCGGCTCGCTCCTCGTGCCGCCCCGCAAGGAGGTCGGCCGCGCATCATGCCGGCGCCGATCGCTCGGGTCGCAGGAAAATGCACGCTGGATCGATTATTGGGAAAATGCACGCTGGATCGATTATTGGATCGATTATTCGGGAGGCCAAATTCGACGCTGGATCGGTCCGTGGATCCAACCCTTACGTGCTCGGCTCCCTCTCACCTGGGTAAAGCACATTTCCTGCCGCGTCTGCGTCGCCGCGATCGTACTCGAGCGGCAAGCCTCTTTCGCCCTCGGTGGTCGGCACCCCACGGTGTTTGGTCGTGCCCGGCCAAGCCTCGCTTACTGGCGGGGGCGACGCAGCATTCTCGAAACCCAATAAACTTGCACCTCCGATGAGCCCACTGACCACCAGGCCGGCGACGATCCAAGACACAACCAGTTCCCGATATGGCTTCATGACGGACAACAGTTACTCCTCCAAAGCTTTACGTTGATCCGCGGATTTCGGATCAACAGGAGCTCTCCTCAGGAGCATTATTCGCACAGCCCGCTTCACCTCATGAGCCCGATAGGTCCTCAGCGAATGAGCTTCCGCCGCGCAGGCTCCCGATCGCTTTTTCTAACTCGGAACGGCGTCCGAGTTGTCCCTACTCGATCACCGTGTCTGCGCTGGCGAGCAGGAACGGCGGAATGGTGAGGTCGAGCGCGTTGGCCATCTTGAGATGAATGAATGGGGGTCAGTGAATGAATGGGGGTCAGCATGCAATATCGCGGACTTTCTTCGACGCGAGCGGGCTGGAGCGCGCGCGACGCACTCACTATTGTCGCCGCATGCTCAAATCCAAGCTCCTCGTCGCGATCGGCGGTTTCGCCGCCATCGCACTGATCGTGACGGTCGCCGTGCATGCGATGACCGGATCGTGGCGACTCGCGCCGCCTCAGCGCGAGGGGCCGGTGGCGCTCGTCATGCAAGGGACGAAGCCGCATCTCTGGGTGCTCGTGAAGCAATCCGAGCATCGCGGCTTTGGCGGCGCGCAACTTGGAACGCGCTACCATTTCGAGATCCATTGCCATGACGCCGAGACGACCGCATTGGTCTGGCGCCGCCGTCTGCTCACGTTGAGCTATGCCGAGCAGGGCTATGGCGCGCGGGCGCGGATCCTCGGCCCGGATGGTGATGTGGTCTGGCTGTTTCTTCACGATCAGGCCGTCGCCGTCGCGGCCGCCGATGGTACGCCGCTCGCCGGCCGGGAGCGGCTCGAAGCCCAGACGCCCGCGCTCAAGGGCGTGCTGCCCACCGCGCTCGAGTACTACGCGCATGATCGCGGCCTCGTGGTCACGACGGCGGATGCGCGGCGCGTGCGCGTGCGCGCACCCGATTTCACCGCGACCCCCAATGTGCCGCCGAGCGACGACGCGTTTCGCCGCATCACCTTCATGGCGACGCAGTGGAATGGCGGTTACCAGACCAAGGATTACCTGATTCGTCAGGGCATGTTCGACGGGCGCTGGGTCGGCCTGCATACGCCGGACGAAGCGGCGGATGCCGGCGACGATGGCTATGGCGACAAGCTCAAGGATCCCTCGCGCGTGAAGGACGAGGGCGCCGCCGCGCGCCGTGCGCTGTGGACCGCAACCCTGGGCAAGACGCGCGCCTTCAGCGAGGGCCGGCATGATCGCCTCACCGAGGTGACGCGCCTTCAAGGCGCGACGGCCGAGTATCTGCAGGGTGGATTCCTGATCAAGGCCGGCGCGCAGATGCCGCTCGCGCCCGCCGAGCCGCCGGGCGCCGTGATCCTCCATCGCACGCGCATCGATGCGGCGGGGCGGATCGCTCTCACGCGCCTCGATGCACGCTTCGCGCCGCTATGGAGCGTGACCTTGCCGCTGGGCGAGCTCAATAATCGCTGGGAGTTTCCGGAGCGGCTGCTCCTCTACGGCATCGTCGACACGCCCGAATCCGGCGTGGTCAGCAATCAGGAATTCATCGTCGCGATCAATCTGCGCGATGGACGGATGCAGAGCTGGAACGTCACGCTCGACGCCGCCGGCGAACGTTGACGAGCCCCTTCGCGATTCCGACGTTGCGCAGCGCGCGCCTCACGCTGCGTGCGTTCTGCGCGCGCGATCTGCCGGCCTACGCGGCCTTGCTGGGCGACCCCGATGTGGCGCGATTTCTCGGTACGGGGCAGGCGCGCAATGAAGCCGAGAGCTGGGAAGCGATGGCGCGCGCCCTGGGACACTGGGCGCTGCGCGGCTACGGATTGTTCGCGCTGGAACACGCGGGCGACTGCATCGGCCATGCCGGCATCCTGCATCCGCCGTCATGGCCGCAGCCGGAACTCGCCTACGCCGTCGCACCCGCCGCGCAGGGCCGCGGCTTGGCCACCGAGGCGGCGTCGGCGGTGCGCGCCTGGGCGCGCTCGGCGCTCGGCATCAGCGATCTGGTGAGCTTCATTCGCGCGAGCAATGCGGCCTCGATCGCCGTAGCGCGCAAACTCGGTGCGCGGCACGAGGGCGAGGTCCCGCTGCTCGGCGCGCCCGCTCAGGTCTGGCGCCATGGCAGCCTGTCCGCGCTGCCGCCGCCGATCGATGCGTCGACCGTGATCCACGTGCCGGTGCTGGAAACGCCGCGCCTGCGCTTGCGCCGATTCGTGTTCGCCGATCATGCCGAGCTCTGCGTCATCCATGCCGATCCCGCGGTGATGCGCTATCTCGGCGATGGCCAGCCGCGCGATGGCGCACTCACCTGGTCGCAGATGGCGATGTGGACGGGCTCGTTCGGTCTGCACGCGGGCGGCTATTGGGCCATCACGCGCCGGTCCGACGGCGCGTTGCTCGGGCGTTGCGGCATCAACGCCCAGCCCGCCTGGCCGGAACCCGAACTCGCTTACACCCTGGCGCGCGCGCATTGGGGACAGGGCTTGGCGCGCGAGGCGGCCGCTTCGGTGCGGGACTGGGCGTGGCAAGAGATGGCGCCGTCCTCGCTGGTCAGCTTCGTGAAGATCGGCAACCAGGCGTCGGGACGCGTCGCCACCAAGCTCGGCGCGCGCCTCACCGGCACGCTGGTCTTCGAAGGCAAGCCGACCGAGCGCTGGGAATATCCGCGGCCGTAGCCGGTTCGACTCCCGACGGCCTATCGACCATTGGATGGTTGTGCCGCGCCATCGCGCGGTCTGGTCAGGACCAGTGTGCGCCACGCGGTCAGGCATGCCGCGGCCGGAAAGATCAGCAGAACGCCGAACAGCCACGGCGCGGTCGCCGCGACGCCGGCCGGCGTGGTCGCGTCCGCGAGCCCGGCGATGTTCGCCACCATCCCGGCGATGGCGGTGCCGAACGCCGAGGCGAGGGTCTGCGTTGTGGTGATGAAGGGGCCGGCGATATCGCGCTCGTCGGCCGGCGCGACCTGCATGAGAAGCGCGCCGAGATGCGCCCACCCCAGGCCGATCCCGATTCCGATCAGACTCTGCGCGACGACGATGGCTCCAAGGGCTCCGCTGGCGAGCGCCCAGGCGTCGAGAGCGAGTCCGGCGGCCATGGCGAACGGACCCGCGAGGATCGCGCGCCGTGCCCGGCGCCCGCGCGCCGAAGCGGTCAGCAGCGACGACGCCGTCCAGGCCAGTGCGATCAACGCGCTGACATAGCCGCCGGTGATCGCAGCGAGCCCGTGACCGGCGCTGAGGATGTAGGGCGCGAAAATGCTTGGGCTCATCGCCAGGATGACGAGGCCCATCGTCGCGGAGACGGCCCCGCTCGGCGTCGTCGGGACGAAGGCCCCGGACAGGAACAGGCGAGTCGACGCCCTGGCGTCCAGGCGAAGCATGGCGACGACGAGCGCGATCCCGCCACCCAATCCGAGCAGGGCGGGCCCGACCTGCCCGGTAATGCCGCCCATGCTGACGGCGATCGCCGCGCAGAAGATCAACCCGAGTCGCAACACCGGAAACGGGCGCGCTGTCGACGGGGCGTGCGCGAGACGGTGCGGCACCACGCGCTGTGCGACCGCGGCGAAGACCAGGCCCAAGGCGAGATCGATCCAGAACGCCGCGCGCCAGGCATCGAACTGCGCGAAGACGCCGCCGATCGATGGCCCGATCAGCGCCGCAATTCCCCACACGCTCCCGAGGATCGAGATCGCCCAGGCATGGAGGGCAGGCGGAAAGATGCTGCGAATGGTGGCGTAGGCGAGCGCCGGCAACATGCCGCCGCCCAGGCCTTGGATCAGCCGACCGCCCAGCATCACGCTCATCGCCGGCGCCAGCGAGCAGATCAGGCTGCCGATCATGAACAGCGCGAAGGCGAGGTGAAAGGCCGCGCGCGGGCCGGCGCGCGACAGGATCAGCGGCACGGCCGCCGCGCCGGTCAGCGATCCGGCGATGTAGAGCGTCGACGTCCACGCGAAGAACGCGATGCCGCCGATCTCGCCGACGATCACCGGCATGATCGTGGCGACCACGTAGATCGAGACGGCATGCAGCGCCACGCCGCCCGTGACGACGAGCGCGCGACCGGCATTGCCGCCGCGCATCAGGCTCCGCCAGCGGTCTTCCCGTTGCTCGACCCCAGAATCCGTCATGTTGCTCTCCGCCCGTCGCGGCTGCAGGCGACCCCATGATCAGACATGAGAGCCGCGCCGGCGGTCCACGGCGCCGCGACAGACGATCGCAGGTTGTTGGCGCGGCGGGGTCGCGAAGGATAAGGTGACGATCCACATCGAGTTTTGATCTGCAGGGGGACTCCATGATCGACATCGCGCGCCATCGCTGTTTTGCGCTCACGCTCGCGGCTTTTGCCAGTCTGGGGCTGATGGCCGCCGCGCGTGCTCAGGACAAGCTCGTGGTGACGTCGTCGGGCGGCGTCTGGCTCGAGAGCGCGAAGGCGAATTTCGTGTCGTGCTTCAAGGAGCGCACCGGCAAGGATCCGGAGATCCTGGTGTCCGCGTCCAACGACATCATGAGCCGGTTGCGCGCCGCGCCCGGCAATCCGCCGATCCACGTCGCCGTGCTCTCCGAGATCGATGCGATCCGTGCGGGCCGCGAGGGGCTTCTCGACAAGCTCGACCCGGCCAAGATCCCGAACCTCAAGGACGTCCCGGAGGTCTTCCGCAAGCAATGGGACGGCTACGCGACGATCCAGAATTTCGGCGCGATGATCGTCATGATCAACGGCGAGGTCGTGAAGGATCCGCCGGCGGATTGGAAGACGCTGATCGACCAGGTGATCGCGGGACGCTTCGGCAAGCGCGTGTCCTTTCCCTCGTTGACCATGCCGTGGGGGCCGATGTTCACGTGGTTCCTGACCACGCTCTACGACGGCAGCGAGGACATCGTCTTCCAGAAATACAAGGCGATGCTGCCCAACATGGCGAAGTACTGGGTGTCGCCGGTCGAGGCGCTGAACATGTTCGCCGCCAAGGAGATCGACGTGCTCGTCTACTGGGACGGCCGGGCCTACTCCTTCGCCGAGGAGAATAAATGGGCGCGGGCCTATATCCCCGAGCCCGGCGCGTTCCAGTCGGCGGCGATGCTGGCCAAGCCACGCGGCGCGCCCGACCTCGCCTGGCAGTATATCGACTGCGTGTTGTCGCCCAAGGCGCAGCTCGGACACGCGCAGATGATCAAGTATCCGATCGTCAACAGCACCGTCACCTATCCCGACGATCTCAAGAAGATTCTCACGCCGCTCGAGAAAGTGCGTCAGCCGGATTTCGGTCGCATCCTCGACCGTCAGGCGGCATGGCTCGATCGCTGGAACCGGGAAGTCCGTTGATTGACGACGGCGCGTGCTAGGGATCGCTGGGGGCCCTCGGCCGCGCTTGCCGGGCCCGCTTGCCTCTTCCTGATCGGCTTCTTCGTCGGACCTCTGCTGCTGGGGATCGGCGTCAGCGTCGGCGTCGGCCGCACTGCGGGGGCGGCCACCGACCTCGGCCTCGCGCAATATGTCCGCATCCTGACGGATTCCTATTATCTCGAAGTGATGCTCGCGACGTTGCTGCTCGCGCTGGCGGTCACCAGCGTCACGCTGGTCGTCGCCTTTCCCCTCGCCTTGGCGCTGTCACGCGCGCGTGGCTGGGGGAAGACCCTCCTGCTCTTCCTGGTCGTCGCGCCGCTGCTGGTCAATGTCGTCGTGCGCAGCTTCGGCTGGATGGTGGTTTTCGGCCGCAGCGGGCTGGTCAATGCGATCCTCAACCTGGTCGGCCTGCCGCCAATCGACGTGTTGCACAGCTGGCTCGCGATCGGCATCGCGCTGGTCCATGTCCTGCTGCCCTTCATGGTGCTGTCGATCGCCAGCACGCTGGAGGGTACCGACCCGGCGTATGAAGAGGCGGCGGCCACGCTCGGCGCGCGGCCGTGGCGACAGTTCCTGCACGTCGTCCTGCCGATGAGTCTGCATGGCGCCGTCACCGGCTGTCTGCTGGTCTTCGCGCTGTGCATGGGCAGCTTCATCACGGTGATGATGATGGGCGACAATCGGACGATGGTGTTGCCGCTGCTCGTCTATCAGCAGCTCACGGTCGTGTCGGACTGGCCGTTCGCGGCGGCGCTCGGCATGGTGCTGCTGGCGATGGTGCTCGCCATCTTCTGGCTGCAGGCGCGGGTCGTGCGCGCGCTCGCGCCATGAACTGGCAGCGCCGCCGGCGAATCTTCACGGCCGCCTATGTCGGCGTCGCCGCGCCGTTCATCCTCGCGCCGCTGCTGGTGATCGCGGCCGTCGCGTTCACCTCGGCCAATTTCGTGAGTTTTCCGCCGCCGGGCTGGTCGCTGCGCTGGATGGTCAAAGTCCTCGCCGACGACAGTTTCATGCGCGCGCTCGCCAACAGCATCCTGCTCGGTTTCACGGCCGCGTTGCTCGCGGCGTCGATCGCGACGCCGGCCGCGCTTGCCCTCGCACGCGGCGGCTTTCGCGGCGCGGCGGAGCTCGAATCGTTCCTGCTCTCGCCGCTCAGCCTGCCGGCGCTCATCCTCGCGATCGCGCTGCTGTTCTACTTCGCGCGAATCGGGCTGGGAGGAAGCTTCGCCGCGCTGATCATCGGTCACGCGATCATCGTGCTGCCCTACATGCTGCGCACCGTGCTCGCCGTGTATCGCGGCCTCGATCCCGCGGTGGAGGAGGCGGCGCTGGTGCTGGGCGCCTCGCCGGCGCGCGTCTTCCTGCATGTGACGCTGCCGCTGATCCGGCCGGGCATCGTCGCCGGCGCCTTGCTCGCCTTCCTCGTCTCCTTCGACGAGGTGGCCGTCGCGCTGCTGCTCTCCTCGGCCTCGTCGATGACGTTGCCGGTCGCGATCCTGAATCATGTCGCCCACAACTACGATCCGGCCATCGCGGCGATCTCGCTGGTGAAGATCGTGCTCGTCGTCGTCGTGCTCGGCATCCTCGAGGCTTGGTTCGGTCTCGACCGCATCATGCTGACGCGCCCACCGCGATGAAGGGCGCGCTCGAGATCCGCGGCGTGGTCAAGCGCTTCGGCGCGTTCGCCGCCGTCGATGGCGTTTCGCTTCATGTGCGCCCGGGATCGCTGGTGGCGCTGCTGGGTCCCTCGGGCTGCGGCAAGACCACGCTGCTGCGCTGCATCGCCGGGCTGGCCACGGTCGATGCCGGCGACATCGTCGTCGATGGCCGGTCCATCATCGATTTACCGCCCTGGCATCGATCGCTTGGCATGGTGTTCCAGAACTTCGCGCTGTTCCCGCATCTCTCGGTCGCGCGCAACGTGGCGTTCGGGTTGCGCATGCGCGGCATGTCGGGCGCGGAGTCGCGCGAGCGCGTGGCGCGGGCCCTGCGGCTGGTCCAGATGGAGGAGCTCGCCGAGCGCCGCCCGCGGCAGCTCTCCGGCGGTCAGCAGCAGCGTGTGGCCCTCGCCCGCGCGCTGGTCGTCGAGCCGC
This sequence comes from Alphaproteobacteria bacterium, assembly GCA_031403455.1. GTDB lineage: Bacteria > Pseudomonadota > Alphaproteobacteria > CACIAM-22H2 > CACIAM-22H2 > CAIOSQ01. The sequence goes on from JANNTF010001209.1 coordinate 14,867, forward strand.
CGGTGCTCCTGCTCGACGAGCCGCTCTCCGCCCTCGATGCCAAGCTGCGTCTCGCGATGCGCCAGGAGCTGCGCGAGCTGCAGCGTCGCCTCGGCATCACCACCATCGTGGTGACCCATGATCAGGCCGAAGCGATGGCGATGGCGGACGAGGTCGCGGTGATGAATCGCGGGCGCCTCGAGCAGATGGCGCCCCCGGAAGACGTCTATCGCCGACCGGCATCCCCGTATGTCGCCGAGTTCGTCGGCCGGACCAATCGCTTCGATGGACTCGTCGACGCGGCGGGGCGTCTCGTCGTCGATGGCCTGAGCGAACCCTTGCGCCTCGCCGCCGGGATGCGCCTGCGGGCTGGACAACGCGCCGTCGCGATGGTGCGGCCCGAGCAGGTCGTGCTCGGGGGATCCGCCCGCCGCAATCGACGAGGTCAACGCCATCGCGGGTGTGGTGACCGACAACGTCTTTGCCGGCGACCACGTGGAAGTCCATGTCGAGACGGGCAGCGGGCGACTCATCGCCAAGCAGGCCGGCCCGATCACCGTCGGCGACTCGGTGGTGGCGCGTTGGCGCCTCGCCGATACGCTTGCCTGGCCGAGCTAACGGTCGAACCAGGCGCGCCAGGCCGGCCACGCGGCGATCATCGCGGCAAGCTTCGCGTAGCCCTCGGCCGCAGGATTGCTGCCGTCGCCCGCCTGGGTCAGACGCTCCCACGCAGGGTCGGCCAGCAACGGCGTGTGCAGATCGAGAAACGGCACGCCGAGCTCCGTGGCGACTTCTTGGTAGCGGGCGTTGTAGGCGGCCTGTCGCGCATTGGAGAAGCCGAACTGGGTGCCGCCGAGCAGTCGCGGATACGGCTTCGTCTCGCTCATCGGAATGAGCCCGATCCACAGGCTCGGCTTCCATGCGGCGGCCTCCGCGAGGATGGCGCGCGCCGCGGCGACCGAGTCTTCCAGCGCTACCGTCACGCCGCGGCCAATCTCCTCCTTGGCGTCATTGCCGCCGAAGCAGAACACGAAGCGCCCGGTTGCGCTCGCCGGCAGCCGCGCCTCGGCTTCGCGTCGCCACCGCTGCTGGATCGCATGAGTCGAATCGCCGCGAATGCCGAGATTGTAGACGGTGAGGTCGTGCCCGCGGCGCCACTCGCCCTCGGCGAGGCGCCCGACCCAGCCCAGCGCCGTCTCGTCCCCCGCGCCGACCGTGAACGCATCGCCGAAGAAGCAGATCCGCGAGAACGAGAGACGCGCTGGTGGCCAGGCGGTCGTGGTGGTCGACATCGGCGCCTCCAAAGATCTGTCTGAGCAGCTCGGCTCGTGTGACATCGCGAACTCTCGCTGCTTTTCAACTCTGCCCGTTCATCCCAGCTCGACCCACGCACCCCGGGCATGGCTATCCGCGATCGCGTGCACCGCGCGTTCGATGGCGTGGCCGATTTCGAAATCGATCAGCGATGCCGGCTCGCCGCGCAGGCGGCCGATGATCTCGCGGCACTCGATCACCTTGAGGTCGTTGAAGCCCAGGGAATGGCCGGGGGCGGGGACGAATTTGCCATAGGGCGGATGCGTGGGCGCGGCGAGGATGCGACGAAAGCCGCGTGTGGCGGTGTCGCCATCCGCCGTGAACAGCTCGAGCTCGTTCATGCGTTCCTGATCGAAGACGAGCGAGCCCTTGGCGCCGAACACCTGCACGGCGATGCGGCCTTTGCGGCCCCAGGCGGCGCGGTTGGCGATCATCACGCCCGAGGCGCCATTGGCCAGGCGCAGGAAGGCGTTGGCGACATCGAAGGTCTCGACCGCACGACGCCCGCCCGCCGGCACGGCGCGATCGGCATAGGGCTTGGCCATGTCGCCGCTGACGCGCACGACCGGCCCGACCAGACTCCAGATCAGGCTCAGCTCGTGGACCATGAAATCATCCGCCGCGCCGTAGCCCGACGCGCGCTCGTTGCGCAACGAGAACGGCGCCGACGCATCGGCCATGAAATCCTCGTCCATCTCGACCCTGACATGCGTGACGTCGCCGATCGCTCCCTCGGCGATCAGCTTGTGCATCAGCCGCATCACCGGGTTCTGGATGTAGTTGTAGCCGAGCACCGCGACCTTGCCGCTCGCGCGCGCGGCGTCGCGCATCCGGGTCGCATCGGCGAGCGAGGTCGCCATCGGCTTCTCGCACCAGACGTGCTTCCCGCTCTCGAGCGCCGCGATCGCCATCTCGGCATGAAATTGATTGGGAGTCGTGATCGAGACGATGTCGATCTGCGCATCGCGCACGAGCGCACGCCAATCCGACGTGGCGCGCGCGAAGCCGAGCTCACGCGCCCGCGCTTCGGGTTCATGCGAATCGCAGAGCAGCGCCAATCGCGGTCGCGCGACATCGCTGAAGACCGAGGCGACCGCGTTCCAGGCGAGCGCATGGCACTTGCCCATGTAGCCTGTGCCGATCAGGCCGACGCCGAGTGTGTCCATACAAGAAATCCATCCCTGGGGAGAGGCCGGAGCACATCGTTGTCTTGCCACTGCGCCCGGGCCTGCGCAACGTCGCCGCTCTCATGCGCGAAGGAGTCGCCTTGGATCTCTCGACACTCAACGACATGCCCTTCGGCCATCCCATGCGCGCGCTGTTCCAGCTCGAGCCGGACATGGCCTTCCTCAACAACGGCTCCTACGGCGCCTGTCCGATTTCCGTGCTGGAAGCCCAGGACGAGATTCGTCGCGGCATGGAGCGCCAGCCCGTCGCGTTCTTCGCCGATTTCGTGCCAGAACGCATCCGCGCGGCCGCCGCGCGCCTCGCCGAATTTCTCGGCGCGCCGGCCGAGGAGATCGTCTTCGTCGAGAACGCGACGGCGGGGATGAACGCCGTGCTGCGCAGCCTGCGCTTCGCGCCCGGTGACGAGATCCTGACCACCGATCATGTCTATGGCGCGGTGCGCCAGGTGCTCACCCATCTCGAGCGTACGGCTGGCGTGCGCATCGTCGAAGCCGATCTGCCCTGGCCGGCGCGCGATGCGGATTCGATCGTCGCTTTGGTCGAGCAGCGGATGACGCCGCGCACGCGGCTGCTCGTCATCGATCACATCGCGTCGCGCAGCGGCATGATCCTGCCGGTGGCGGAGCTGGCGGAGCTGGCGCGCGCGCGCGGCGTGCGCGTGCTCGTCGATGGCGCCCACGCGCCGGGGCAGCTCGCTTTCGAGGCACCGTCGCTGGGCGCCGATTGGGTGATCGGCAATTGCCACAAATGGCTCTACGCGCCGAAGGGCTCGGCCTATCTGTGGGCGCATGTCGAGGCGCAGGAGGATCTCCATCCCGGAGTCATCTCGCATGGCTACGGCAAGGGTTTCACCGCGGAGTTCGATTGGATCGGCACGCGTGACCCGAGCGCCTGGCTGGCGGTGCCCGCGGCCATCGCGTTCTTCGAGGCGCTCGGCCCCGCGCGCGTGCGCAGCCGCAATCACGCGCTCGCGATGGCGATGGCCGAGACGCTCGCCAATAGCTGGGGCACCGAACTCGGGGCGCCGCATGATCTGTTCGGTGCGATGGCGACGATCCGTCTGCCCGGCGCGCGCTTCGCCAGCGTGGAGGCGGGGCGCGAATTGCGTCGCCACCTCTGGGCCGAGCATCGCGTCGAAGTCCCGATCATGTTCGTCGGCAATGCGCTCTGGGCGCGCATCTCCGCGCAGATCTTCAACGTGCCGCAGGATTACGTGCGCCTGGCCAAGGCGATCGGGGCGAGCAGCTGATTGACGATCTCGAACGTGCGCGCGACGAGGCGATGCGACGCCTCGGGGGTGCGAAACGCCGCATGGCCGGTGAGCACGACATTGTCGAGGCCGCGCAGCGGATGGTCGGGTGCCGGCGGCTCGTCGACGAACACATCGAGACCCGCCGCCGCCGGCTGTCCGCGCCGCAGCGCCGCGACCAGCGCCGCCTCGTCGACGATCGCGCCCCGCGCGGTGTTGATGAAGAGGCTGCCAGGCTTCATGAGCGCGAGGCGGCGCGAATCGACCAGGCCGCGCGTCTCGGTGGTCAGCGCGACATGCAGGCTGACGATATCGGCCTCGCGGAAGACATCGTCGAGCGCGCCCAAAGTGACCGGCGCGCCCCGTGCGTCGCCGCTGCGCGTCCAGCCGATGGTCGTCATGCCCAGCGCCGCGCCGAGCCGCGCGACCTCGGCGCCGATATCGCCGAGCCCGACGAGGCCGAGGCGCTTGCCCTGCAACTCCATGCCCGTGAGCGACGGAAAGCCGCCGGCGCGGATCTTGCGATCCATCCGGGGGACCTGCCGCGCGCAGGCGAAGATCAGCGCCAGCGTGTGCTCGGCGACGGCGCGGCTGCCATAGCCCGGCACGACATGCACGGCGATGCCGCGCGACGCCGCCGCGTCGAGATCGACATAGCTCGACGCGCCGGTGCCGAGGAAGACGATGTGCTTGAGACGCGGCGCCCGCGCGAGATCCTCGGCGCCGAGCCACGTCTTGCCGAGCACGGCGATCTCGCGATCGGCGAGGCGCGCGATCATCGCGTCGCGTTCGGGAGTTTCCATCACGATCTCGAGCGCCGGGCATAGCGCCCGCAGCGCCGGCGTCAGCATCGACGCGATCCCGGGGCTGCAGTCGAAGTAGAGCGGTCTTGCGGTCATCGAGAGCGATGTTAACGTCTGGCGCGGAGGAACGGAATCGCGTGCAGGAAATTGTAATGATGGTTATGACGCGCCTGAGCGCCTCCCCACCCCAACCCTCCCCCGCAAGGGGGGAGGGAGTTCATCGTGGAGGCGTAACCGTCTCCCCACGCACGACAGACTCCCTCCCCCCTTGCGGGGGAGGGTTGGGGTGGGGGGACGCGCATCACCAAGGAAGTCCACATGCAGAACATG
>JANNTF010001210.1:0-8810 GCA_031403455.1 Alphaproteobacteria bacterium
CCGCCACCGCCCGACGACGTACATGGCGTTATGAGTCGCGGCACGCTACGTGACCCGAACTGACGCCCCTCCTCGATTTTGGTGGGGCAGCGCAGCGAAGCTGCGCGGGGTGGTGCTGCACGGATCGCAGCCTGTGACTCACCACCCCTGTCCGCGCGTGCCGCGCGGACATCCCCTCCTCATTCGAGGAGGGGAGTCTATGTCTTCTCGATTGTCCGACCCACCGAAGCGCGCGACGCTGGCGCGATGGCCCCCACCGCCTTCAACGCCTTCTGCCGCACGCTCCCCGCCGCGACGTACGTGATGCAGTGGGGCGGCGCGCATGTGTGGAAGGTCGGCGGCAAGGTCTTCGCGATCGGCTCCTGGGACGAGAAGCTCGCCGGTATCACCTTCAAGACGACGCCTCTGAGCTTCGAGATTCTCGGCGCACAACCCGGCCTGCGCCCCGCCCCCTACCTCGCCTCGCGCGGCCTGAAATGGATCCAGCACTACGCGAAGCCGGGCCTGTCGGACCGCGACCTCAAACAGTACCTGCGCCTCTCGCACCAACTCGTCGCGCAAGGCCTGTCCAAGAAGACTCGCACCGCGCTGGGGCTCGAAGGATAGTGATCCAATAGCTATCCTGATCAGCTGTGTAGGCTTGCAAATACCTACGCTGGATCGGATTCGGGTCGGGATCGATATAGGTCGCGCGGTTCACGCGGCGCGCAACCCTTCGCGCTCCACGCGCGCCGCGATGTCGTCGAGCGCCGTGCCGAAGATGTCGAACATCTCGTCGATCTCGCTGTCGTTGATGATCAGCGGCGGCGAGAAGCACAGCGCATCGGTGGCGCCGGTCGCGCGGATGATCAGGCCGAGTTCCTGGCAGCGCAGCCGCACGGCCTCCTTCACGAGCGGCGGAAAGCGCCGCTTGGTCGCCGTATCGGCGGCGAGCTCGACGGCGCCGATCAATCCGACGCCGCGCGTCGTGCCGACGAGCGGATGGCGCGCGAAGCCATGGATGCGGGCGAGGAAGCGCTGCGAGACGCGCCGCACATGGCCGAGCATGTCGCGCTCGGCCATCAGATCGACGACCTTGCTCGCCACCGCGACCGCGACGGGATGCGCCGAGGTGGTGAAGGCTTGCGCGAACATGCCGATCTTGCGGCTCTGCTCGACCATCGCGCGATAGATCGGCTCGCTGATCATCACGCCGGCGATCGGCTGATAGGCCGAGGCCAGGCCCTTGGCCATCGACATCAGATCGGGCTTCAGACCATAGGTGTTCGAGCCGAACATGTTGCCCGTGCGCCCGAAGCCGCAGATCACCTCGTCCGCGATCAGCAGCACATCGTGTTTGCGCAAGACCGCCTGGATCTTGTCGAAATACGTGCGTGGCGGCGTCACCGCGCCACCGGCGCCCATCACCGGCTCGGCGATGAAGGCCGCCACCGTGTCCGGGCCTTCCTGTTGGATCAGCGTGTCGAGATTGTCGGCGAGACGCGTGGCGAATTGCTCCTCGCTCTCGCCGGCCAGACCCTCGCGCCAGTAATGCGGAAAATCGGTGTGCAGGAAGCCGGGCAGCGGCAGATCGAAATCGGCGTGCATGATCGGCACGCCGGTCAACGAGGCGGAGGCGAGCGTGAGGCCGTGAAAGCCGAAACGCCGGCCGATGAACTTCTTCTTCTTCGGCCGCCCGATCGCGTTGTTGTAGTAGCGCACGAGCTTGACGATCGTGTCGTTGGCCTCGCTGCCGGAATTGGTGAAGTAGACGTGGCTCATCGGCACCGGCGCGATCGCCTTGAGCTTCTCCGCGAGTTCGCCGGCCTGCATCGTCGTCTTGTCGAAGAGCGCGTGATAATACGGCATCCGCCGGAGCTGGGCGATCGCCGCCTCGATGATCGCTTCCTCGCTGAACCCGAAGGACGCGCACCACATCCCGGCGATGCCTTCGATGTAGCCCTTGCCGTCTTCGTCGAAGACGCGCACGCCCTTGCCCGACGCGATCACCAGCGGCGGCGTCTCTTCCAGCGCCGCGAGATTGCCGTAGCCGTGCACGAGGCTGGCCGCCGCGCGCGCACCGATCGAATTCTTCACCGCCGTCGCCATGACATCTCCCTCGCCAATGAACCGGTGTAGTTCATCGTATTCCCGGGTCGATCGTCGAGCCCAGAAGCGCGTGCCCGGCCGCGCGCGGCCGGGATGAGAGTTGTGCGGCGCGACGCCGGTATGAGAGGTAATGTGGGGATGTTTCGACTGATTCCGCGCGCTGCCCTCTTCGTCGCCTGGCTGCACGCCGCCTCGGCGGCGACGGCACAGACGCCCTCGATGGTCCTTTTCGACGAGACCGCCGCCAGCCCCGCGCTGGGCCGCGGCTTGCCGCATGTCGTCTACACGCCGCCCGGTTACGATCCCGCCGGCCCCGCGCTCGCCAGCGTGTATCTCCTGCATGGCACGCGCTCCCAGGGCGCCGAGTGGATCACGATGGCGAAGGCGCAGGCCACGCTCGATCGCCTGATCCTTCATCGGCAATTGCGGCCCGTCGTAGTCGTCATGCCCGATGCGCGGAACAGCTGGTATGTCGACAGCTTATCCGTGGGTGGTCCGGGCGATTACGACACCGCGATCACCCGCGATTTGGTCGTGCAGATCGAACGCAAATTCAACACCGCGCCAAGCCGCGCGCGGCGTGCCATCGCCGGCATTTCCATGGGCGGCTTCGGCGCCTTGCGCATCGGCCTGGCGCATCCTCGTCTCTACGCCGCCGCGGCGTCCATGAGCGGCGCCTTCTGGTTGCGCTCCGATCAGGCGCGGCTGCCGCCGGAGGTCGCGCGGCGGATCTTCCAGGGCGCGTTCGGCGATCCGATCGAGCGCGCCCGATTCGAAGCGCTGGGGCCGCTCGGCATGGCCGCAAAACTCGACGGCGCGACGCCGCCCGCGCTGTTCCTGATCGCGGGTCGCGAGGATCGCTATCAGACCCTGCCCGAATCGCGCGCGCTGGTGGCCGCGCTCGCCGAGCGCGCGATCCCGGCTGAGCTCGCCGATGTCCCCGGCGATCACGATTGGGGCACGTGGGAGATCTCGCTCGAGCCGGTGCTGCTGTTCATCGAGCGCGCGTTTCGCGCCGCCGGAAGCTAATCACGTCGCGCCGCTTGCCTGGCGTCCCGGGCTTGGCGAAACTATCCGACACGCATCGAGACCCAGGGGAAAAATCGCCGATGATCCATGAATTGCGAATCTATCACTGCGCGCCGGGCCGCCTGCCCGCGCTGCTGAAGCGCTTCGAAACCATCACGCTCAAGATCTGGGAGAAGCACGGCATCCGGCAAGCCGGATTCTGGACCGTCGGCATCGGACCGTCGAATCAGGACCTCTACTATCTGCTCGAGTGGGAGTCGCTCGCCGAGCGCGACAAGAAATGGGCGGGCTTCACGACCGACCCGGATTGGATCGCCAAGCGCGCGGAGACCGAGCGCGACGGCGCCATCATCACCCATTTCGAGAACATGATCCTGCAGCCGACCAGCTTCTCCTCGGTGAAGTAGCCGCGATTTGCGCAGTCACGGCGGGGCCAGCAGCGCCCCGACCGCCTGCAGAATCGTCTGGTGTCGAAACACGCTGGTATGCGTGGCGCCCGGCACGATCTCCGCGCGCGCGGCGACTCCGTGCGCCGCGAGACGCGCCGCATACTCCGCGGCCAGCCACGGCGGCGTGAGCCAGTCGGCGCTGCCGGTGATCACGGCGACGCGCGTGGCGGGCGGCACGCGCTCGACATAGTCGATCGGCGATTCGCTGCGCGTCCAGGCCCGGCCGGGACGCGTGGCGCGCCACGCCTTGATGTCGCACGGGCAGGCGATCACCACCGCGTCGTCGAGCAGCCCGGGATGCCGGCCGATCAGCAGCGCCGCGAAGGCGCCACCACCGGAGAAGCCGACGACGATGCTGCGTCGCGCCTTGTGATGCGCCTTCAGCTTCGTGATCGCACCGGCCATCTCATCCACATTGAGCGCCGTGTAGTTGTCGATATGGCCGTGACTCGCGCCGCTCGACGCCCGCCCGGCGCCATCGGCGTAGCCCGGTCTCAGCAAAGCGGCGACGACGACGTCGGGCTGCGTGCGCGCGATCGCCTCGGCGACGGGATAGTGACTCGCCGCGACACCGCCGCCGACGATATCGCCATGGATCACGACCACGAGCACGGGCGCGACACCGGCATCCGCGGCGCGAAAAATGCGCAATGCGATGCATTGCGTGTCTCCCGTCACGCGGGAAGCCGGATCGTCGCGCGCGCACGGCGCCGCCTGGACGGACAGGGAAAGCCCGACCGCCAACGCGAGGCCGGCAAGACTCCCACGCACCGCCGCCCGACTGCCCTTCATGCTTCGCTCCCATACCCTCTGGCCGATACGCGCAATGGCGCACGCGCGCGCCGACGGATAGCTTGCGCAAGGAGACGCGCTGCGGTCCAGCAGCGAGAGGCAACGCCCCGGAGATCGAAGCCATGATGACGAGACGCGCAGTCCTGACCACCGCATCCGCGATCGCTGTGGCGATCGCCGCTTCACCCGCCCGCGCGCAGACGGGAACCGGCAACATCCTGCTGTTCAAGCTGGTGTCGGCCAGGGATGAGCTGATCTTCGGTCTGCCCAAGCCCCAAATCGATGCGCTGGGCGGCGCCGTGCCGGTCGAAGCCATCGCGAAGGAGATCGCGCGCGCCGGGCAGCTTGCGGTGTGGTCCTACGCGCCACGCCGCGACGCGCAGGGCGCGGCCCGGCTGATGCCGGTCCAACGCATCGTCGTGTTCGCCGCCGGCGTGATCCGCATCGAGCCGTACACGAGCGACATGCCCATCGTCGCGCCGACGCCCTGACGCGCGCGACAGCTTCTCAGCCCGCCACCGGTGCCGCGCGATCCGCCAGCATTGTGACGATCGATCTCGTGCGGTCACGCCGCGCCGTGGCCGCGAATTTCTTTTGCCACGGGCTGATCATGGGCAGCTGGGCGCCGCATATCCCCTTCGTCGCGCGTGAGCTGGCGGTCAGCAAGGATGTTCTCGGCCTGATCCTGCTCGGCCTGGCGGGCGGCGCGGTCATCGCCATGCCGATCGCCGGCATGCTCGCGCAGCGCTTCGGCAGCGCCGTGATCCTGCGTGCGACCGGGCTCGCCTTCTGCCTCACGATCGTGCCGCCGATCCTCGGCGCCTCGATCGCGAGCGTGACGATCGCGTTGATCGCATTCGGCGCTTGCGCCGGCGCGATGGACGTCGCGATGAACACCCATGGCGTGACGGTCGAAAAGGCGCTGGAGAAACCGACGATGTCGTTCTTCCATGGCTGCTTCAGCGTCGGCGGCATGGTCGGTGCCGGGCTCGGCATCTGGGCGCTCGGCGCGATCGGTGAGGTCACGCATGCCGCCACCGTCGCGCTGATCGGACTCTGCCTCGTCGCGCTCGCCGGCACGCGCCTGCTGCCGAACGACAGCGATCGTGGACGCACCGATGGGCATTTCGCCGTGCCCCGGCTGGCCACGCTGGGGCTGGGCGCGCTGTGCTTCGTCGCGCTGATGATCGAGGGTGCGATGCTCGATTGGAGCGCGATCCATCTCATCGAAACGCACGCGATCGACGCGCATCTCGCGGGCTTCGGCTTCGCGCTGTTCTCCGGCGCGATGGCGCTCGCGCGCTTCATGGGCGATTGGCTGCGGGCGACCATCGGCGCGGTCCGGATGATCCGCTGGAGCGCGGCCGCGACCGCTGCGGGTCTGGCGCTCGCGACCCTCGCGCCATCCTTCGTGCCGGCGTTGCTGGGCTATCTGCTGATGGGCGTCGCGATCGGCAACATCGCGCCGGTGCTGTTCACCAAGGGCGCCGAGGCGGAACCCGATGCGCCGGGCCACGGCATCGCCGCGGTGACGACGCTGGGCTACACCGGCTTCCTCGTCGGCCCGCCGCTGATCGGGTTTCTCGCCAGCATGAGCAGCCTGACTCTGGCGCTGCTCGTCCTCGCCGTCGGCGCGACCGCCGTGTCGCTCGCCGCGCCGCTCGCGCGCCGGCGTGGATGAGCGCGACCTCGTCTCGCATCGATCCGGCCGCCCTGCTGCTCGCGCCAGCGAGTGCGATCGCGATCGGCTGCGTGCCGTTCATCACGGTCGCGCTCTACCGCAATGGATTCGATGCGGCATCGGCGACATTCTGGCGCGCCGCCTTCGCGTTCATGATCGTCGGCCCGGTCGCCCTGATCTTTCGCACGCCGCTCGTCTCCGCGTGGCGCAATGGCGGGCGCCGAACCTTCGCGCTCGCGCTGACCATCGGCGCGTTCCAGACCTATTGCTACTTCCGCGCCATCGAAGCCCTGCCGACCAGCGTCGTCATCCTGTTCTTCTTCGTCTATCCGCTGATCGCGATGGCGCTGCAACGAATCCTGTTCGGCGTGAAAGGCTCCGCGTTCGGAATCCTCGCATGCCTGTTGATCCTCGCCGGCGCGGCCTTGACCGGCTCGGGAACCCTGGGCCTCGGCACGGCGCGCGCGATCGATTTCTTCTTCGCGGTGATGCCGCCGCTGACCTACGGGCTCTACGCCGTGCTGCTGGCGCGCTTCGGCGGCGCCATCCCGGCGCTCGCCAATGCCGCGTTCCTGCAGCTCGGCTCGCTGCTCGGCTTCACCTTTCTCGTCTGCGTCTTCGGCCTGCATGTCCCCGATAGCGCTGCCAACTGGGCCCGGGTCGCGGCGGCGGGGATCGTCGGCTCGGCGTTCCATATCCTCGCTCTCGCCTATTGCCTGCCGCGTCTCGGCGCGACCGGCTATGGCGTGCTGTCGAGCCTGGAACTGGTCACCGTCGTGTTGCTCGGCGTCTGGCTGCTCGACGAGCAGCTCAGCCCGTGGCAATGGCTGGGCATCGGCTGCGTGCTCGCCGGCATTCTCGTCTATCGCCCGGCGAAACGGTGAGCGCGGGGATGCGCCGCGACACGTGACGCTGGTCCACCGCGCCGGCCCTTGGAGTGTCGGAATACCTGACAATGGCGCGCAGGGGATGGCGATGATTCCTTGTTTTTTCTGTCGTTTTTACTGAATTGAGACTTGGAACCAATCTTGCAGTTCTCTCGATGCGGGCGCGTTCCGGCGTCCTGCGCGTATGGGAGTGGATGATCATGTCGTTGGGCACGAAACTAACTGGTGCGGTGCTGGCGCTCGTCGCGATGACGGGTGCCGCCTCCGCCGGCGTCGTGGCGGTGGTGGTTCCCGAGCCGATGACGATGGCACTGTTCGGCGCCAGCGTTGGCGCGCTTTACCTCATCAAGAAGCTGCGCGGTTGAGCGAGGCGCTGGGCTCGCCCGTCGGGCGGGTCCAGCGTCGACCGACAAGCTGATGCCAAGCGCATTGATGGACGCCCCACTGGCCTCGGACTGGCTGATCGCCCATCGCCGCGAGCTTCTCACCGCGGCGATGTTTCTCAGCTTTTTCGGCTTCGGCCTCGCGGAGACATGGCTCCCGCGGCGGCGCATCGGCAGCGAGTTCGACGCCCGCTGGCTGAGCCATGCCGGAATCCTCGTGTGCAACATCGCGCTGATCGAGCTGACCATCGGTGAGGCGTCGCTGCGCGCGTCGGACGATCGTGCCGGTCTGCTGCCGATCTCCGCCGTGCTCGGCGACGATCCCTGGCTCGCGATCATCGGCGGCGTGCTGGTGGCCGATCTCCTGCGCTACGGGATCCACCGCATCAATCACGCGGTCCCCTGGCTCTGGCGACTCCATGCGCTGCACCACAGCGACCCGGCGCCGGATGTCACGACGACCTTCCGACACCACCCGATCGAGCATCTGCTGCTGACGGCGACGGTCTGGGTCGCGCATCTCGTCTTCGGTGCGAGCGCCGCGTCGCTGGTCGTCTACGGCGTGATCTCGGTGCTGATGTCGCCGCTGCAGCACGCCAATCTGCGGCTGCCGCGCGGGCTGCAGATCGCGATGGGATGGGTGGTGGTCACCAATGCGCTGCATCTCAGCCACCACTCGACCGATCGTCGTGACGGCAACGCGAATTTCGCGATCATGTTCTCGTTCTGGGACCGGATGTTCGGCACCTATCGCGCGCCGACCGCCGTGCTCGATGGCAGCGTGCGCTACGGCGTCGACGAGATCCCGCAGGCGAGCTGCAATTCGTTCCGGCGGATGCTGACTTTGCCGTGGCGCGCCTGGCGCGCCTAAACTCTCCGCCCTGAGTAGTTGACTTGGGAGCTCGGCATGGCCGACACGCTCGATCCTCTGATCCTCGATCTCGTGGAATGGGTGGCGGCGGAACCGGCAGCAGCCCACTCCCCCGGAGCGAAGCGACTGGGGGAGGGTTGGGGAGGGGGCAGCGCCGGTCTCAAGAGATTCCGGGCGAAGCGAACTCAGCAGCCACGTCGGATGGCAGATCAGTGTTGCGAAGGTGTGCCCAATCAAAAGAGCCCCCAGTCCGGCTGGGACTGATTCGTCAAGCAGGATGCGCATCTGGTGCCATCGCTGCGCGTGCATCCTCGAGCACCGCAACTGCGAGCTCACGGCTCACGGAAGGGAAATCCTGGAGGAAGACGTCGATGCTGTCCCCGGCCTCGAGATGCTCGAACAGAATCCGCACCGGCACACGTGTGCCCGAAAATACGGGGGTCCCGCCAAGGATGTCTTGCGCGAGGCCGGGACGGATCGGATCCCGGGTATTCCGCGCCACCACCCCCACCCCAACCCTCCCCCGCAAGGGGGGAGGGAGCAGATTGATCTGGTCCCCGAAAAACGGACGCCACGAGGTCTGTTACTTTGACCCTGTGGAGGACCTATGAAAACGGGATCTGATCGGCA
>JANNTF010001211.1:0-13768 GCA_031403455.1 Alphaproteobacteria bacterium
AGAACCCGTAGCCACGACGATGCGGGAAGAAGCACGCCAGGCCCCAGGCATTGAGCAGCAGCGCGATACCCGGCGCGGCATTGTCTTCGTGGCCTTCGGTGAGCGCGCTACCATGGTTGTAGATCATGCAGGCGAACGGCCCCGGACCGGGCGGCATGAACAGATAGCCCTTGAGCATCCGGCCGCCGCTCTCGAACTGATGCTCGGCCGGCGCCGTCACGAGGCTCGGCGCCATCGCCTCCGCGCCCCAGGCGGGATCGCGCGGCACGCTCTCCTCGATCAGCCTTTCGAAGCGCTTGATGAGGCCACCCATCTGCGTGCGCACCGCGGCGAAGGCCGGGCTCGCCGCGCGCGCCGCGAGATCCGCCGCATGCGCGGAGCGATCGGCGAAGCTGCAGGACCAGGAGACCTCCGGTCCATCGGCACCGGGGTCCGCCTTCACGTGGATCGACCCGGCCCGCAAGCCGATGGCGAGACGCACGTCGCAGGCGGACCGTCTGGCCGCCAGCACGGACTCCGCCTGCCCTGGGCGCGCGAAATAATGGGTGCGTTCGGTGATCATCGTCAGGCGACCTCTCCGGGAAAGTGACAGCGCACGAACCGACCGGTCTCGACCTCGCGATAGAGCGGCGGCTCGCTGCGGCAGCGATCGCGCGCGGCCGGGCAGCGCGGATGAAACGGACAACCCGGCGGCGGCGCAAGGGGGCTCGGCAGCTCTCCTTCGAGCCGCGCACCGCGAAACCCGCGGCTGGGATCGGGCTCCGGCACCGCGGCCAGCAGCAAGGCGGTGTAGGGATGCAGCGGCCGCTCGAACAACGCCGCATCCGAGGCGAGCTCCACGACTCGGCCGAGATACATCACCGCCACGCGATCGCTGATCTGCCGCACGACGGCCAGGTTATGCGAGATGAACAGCAGCGCGAGTCCGAGCTGGGCCTGCGCGTCCTTGAGCAGGTTCAGCACCTGCGCCTGGATCGAGACGTCGAGCGCCGACACCGCCTCGTCGCACACGATCATGCGCGGCCCGGGTGCGAGCGCGCGCGCGATCCCGATGCGCTGGCGCTGACCGCCGGAGAACGCATGCGGGTAGCGCCGGCCGTACTCGGCGGGGAGCCCGACCATCGCCATCACCGCCGCGACGCGCGCCGTGATCCGCGCGCGATCCCAGTCGAGATTGGTCAGCGGCTCCGCGATGATCGCATCGACGCGCCAGCGCGGATTGAGGGAGCTGAAGGGATCCTGGAACACCACCTGCAACCCCTGGCGCAGCTGGCGCAATTCGGTCTCGCCGGCATGCGTCACATCCTGGCCGGCGAACCGGATCGTGCCGCCATCGCTCGCCACCAGCTTGAGGATCACGCGCGCGAGCGTCGTCTTGCCGCAGCCGCTCTCGCCCACGATGCCCAAAGTCTCGCCGGCATCGACATGCAGGCTGACATCGTCGACGGCGGCGAAGCGCACGCCGCCGACGGCGAAGCGCTTGGTGATGCCCGTGATCTCCAGCAATCCCGTCATGCCGCGTCCGATGCGAGACCGGTCTCGTCGGCGCGCCAGCAGCGCACGCGGCGTCCCTGCCCATCGAGCTCGAGCGGCGGCTCGGTGGTGCGGCATTTGTCGACGGCATCGGGGCAGCGCGGATGGAAGCGGCATCCCCCGGGGAAACGGCTCGGCGGCGGCGCGCTGCCGGCGATCTGCGTCAGCCGATCGAGCTTGCGCGTCACGCGCGGCACCGCGCGCAGCAACAGCCGCGTGTAGGGATGCCGGGGTCGGCTGAACAACTCGGCCGTCGACGCCTCCTCGGCGATCTGTCCGGCGTACATCACGACCACGCGATCGGCCATGCCGGCGACGACGCCGAGATCATGCGTGATCAGCAGCACGCCCATGCCGTGCGCATCGCGCAAGGCGCGGATCAGCGACAGGATCTGCGCCTGGATCGTGACGTCCAGCGCCGTGGTCGGCTCGTCGGCGATCAGCAAGCGCGGTTCGCAGGCGATCGCCATCGCGATCATCACGCGCTGGCGCATGCCGCCGGAGAGCTGATGCGGATAGTCGTCGACCCGGCGCTCAGGCGCCGCGATGCCGACCGCGCGCATCAACGCGATGGCCCGCTCACGCGCCACGGCGCGGCTGATTCCGAGATGCGCCTCCAACGTCTCGCCGATCTGGAACCCCGCGCGGAACAGCGGATTGAGGCTCGTCATCGGTTCCTGGAAGATCATCGCCAGATCGCGTCCGCGCCGCTTGCGCATTTCCTGGATCGGCAGCGCGAGAAGATCCTCGCCATCGAGGCGAATCGCGCCGGTCTCGATCCGCGCGCCGGCGCCGAGCAGACGCATGGCGGCGAGGGCGGTGACCGATTTGCCCGACCCGCTCTCACCCACCAGACCGACGATCTCGCCGCGCGCGACCGACAGGGAAATCGCATCGAGCACCCGGACGCGCCGCTCGCCGAAGCTCACGCCGAGCGCGTCGATCTCGAGCAGCTTCGCCGTCATCGCTGCGCCAGTCGCGGATCGAGCAGGTCGCGCAGGCCATCGCCCAGCATGTTGAAGCCGATGATGGTGGCGCCGAGCACCGCGGCGGCGAACAGCGCCAGATAGGGATCGCTGCGCAATGCCGGCAAGCCGTCGCGGATCATGCCGCCCCAGCTCGGCAGCGGCTCCTGCACGCCTAGGCCGAGGAAGCTCAACGTCGCTTCGGCCATCACGATGAAGCCGACGCCGACGGACGCGCGCACGATCAGGGCCGGTACGATATTCGGCAGGCAATGCTGCAGCAGGATGCGCCGCGTCGGCGTGCCGCAGGCGATCGCGGCTTCGATGAACAGCTCGCCGCGCAGCGACAACACCAGCGAGCGCGTGAGCCGCGCGATGCCCGGCCAGCTGACGATGGCGAGCGAGAGGATCACGGTCGAGACTCCCGGCCCGAGCATCGCGGCGACAAGGATGGCGATGATGAGCTCCGGGAATGCGAAGGTGACATCGGCGGCGCGCATCGCGATCGCGTCGACCCAGCCGCCGCGCCACGCCGCGAGCATGCCGAGCGTCACGCCGACAGCCATCGCGATCGCCAGCACGCCGAAAGCGACCACCAGCGAGACGCGCGCGCCCATCAACAGCCGCGCGAGCACGTCGCGGCCGAGCTGGTCGGCGCCGAGCGCGAAATCCTCGCCGGGCGGCTCCCACACGAAGCCCAGATCCGTGGAGCGCCAATCCCTCGCCGCCAGCCCCGGTCCGATCACGGCGGCGAGCACGACCGCCAGGACGATCGCGCCGCCGAGCAGCGCGCTGCGATGACGCAGGAAACGCCGGATGAAGTCGCGCGCGCCGCCGGTCTCGGCGATCGCCTCCGCGGCCAGGCTCATCGCGGCGCCCCGGCGCGCACGCGCGGATCGATCACGCCATAGAGCAGATCGACCGCGAAATTGATCAGCGCATAGAC
This sequence comes from Alphaproteobacteria bacterium, assembly GCA_031403455.1. GTDB lineage: Bacteria > Pseudomonadota > Alphaproteobacteria > CACIAM-22H2 > CACIAM-22H2 > CAIOSQ01. Next base: position 3,445 of record JANNTF010001211.1, read on the forward strand.
CAGCGTGAACAGCATCACGATGCCCATGGTGACGGGATAGTCGCGCGCGAAGATCGATTGGATCGCGATCCGGCCCAGCCCGGGAATGTTGAAGATCGTCTCGACCACGAAAGTGCCGGTGATCAGGCCGCCGAGGATGACGCCGATCACCGTGAGGATCGGCAGCAGCACGTTGCGCAAGCCATGACGCCAGACCACGAGCCGCTCGCTGAGTCCCTTGGCGCGCGCGGTGCGGATGTAATCCTGCTGCAGCACTTCGAGCATGAACGTGCGCGCCAGCCGCGCGAGGTACGCCGCCGCGGGAATCGCCAGCAGCGCGATCGGCAGGATGGCCTGCACCGGGCGCCCCCAGCCGGCGACCGGCAGCCAGCCGAGCTTGATGCTGAACAGCCAGACGAACAGCGCCGCGAGCGCGAAGTTCGGGATCGACAACCCGATCACCAGCACCAGCATGACGCCGGTATCCGTGAACGAGCCGCGCCGCAGCGCGGCGAAGACGCCGACGGCGATGCCGATCGGGATCGCGAGCGCGAGCGCGGCGCCGGCGATCAGCGGGCTGATCGACAGCCCATCGGCGATGACACTCGAGACTTTCGAGCCGGGAAAGCGGAACGAGAGCCCCATCTCGCCGCGCAGCAGGCCGAGCACGTAGCTCAGGAACTGGTCGAGGACCGGCCGCTCGAGGCCGTATTCGGCGCGCAGCTTGGCGGCGAGCTCGCGGTTGCTCGACTGATCGCCGAGCATGACCGTGATCGGATCACCGGGGACGAAGAGATTGGCGACAAAGGTGAGAACCACCGCGGCCAGCACCGTCGCGACGAGTCCGGCGAGGCGCTGCGCGAGGAAGCTCAGCATCGCGGCGCGCCGAATCCTCGCGCACCGCATGACCGAAGGCGTGGTGGGGCCGCCCTCACTCGATCGTCACGTCGCCATAGGGCAGATACCGCATCGGCGTGAGCGTCACGCCCTTCACGTTCGCCTTGACCAGGGCGACCTGCGTGCGCACGAACAAGCCACAGGTACCGAACTCGTCGAGCAGCAGCTTCTCCGCCTGGTTGTACAGCGCGTAGCGCGGCGCGGCGTCGGCCGTGATCTGCGCCTGATCGATCAGGCGATCGAACTCGGCGTTGGCGTAGCGCGCGCGGTTGTACGGGCTCTTCGAATGCCAGACCTGGCTGAGGAAATAGAGCGCGTCGGGATAACCCGCCGACCAGCCCCACGCGAAGAGCGGCACTTCACCCGCGTTGAGCGCGCGCAGGAAAGTCGCGCGCTCCATGATCTCGATCTCGACATTGATCCCGAGCACTTTCTTCCATTGATCCGCGTAATAGGCGTTCTCGTTGCGGAACGGCGCGAGCGCGGCGATCTTCAGGGGCGGCATGTTGCGCCCCTCGGGGAAGCCGGCCTCGGCGAGCAGCGCCTTGGCGCGGTCGGCATTGAAGACGAGCGGCTTGAGGTCGGGCGTCGCGCCGGGGAAGCCCGGCGTGACCTGGCCGGCGAGCGGCTGCGCGAGACCGCCGAACAGCCCGCGGCTCAAGGCGTCGCGGTCGATCGCGAGACAGAACGCCTCGCGCACACGCTTGTCCTTGAACGGCGCGTAGAGATTCTGGTTCATGCCGAGATAGTTGATCTGCGCGGCCGGCGCCGTGATCGCACGCTCGCGCAGCTTGGCGTCGCGCATCAGCCGGCGCGACAGATCGGTGCCCGCGACGTTGAGCAGATCGAGCTCGCCCGCCTCGAACATCGAGGCCGCCGTGTCCTCGCTCGGCACGACCAGATAGGTGACGCCGTCGATTTTCGGTGCGCCGCCCCAGTAGCTCTTATGCGCGGCGAGCCGCACTTCCTGCCCGCGCTTCCAATGCACGAAGCTGAACGGCCCGGTGCCGGCGGAGGCCTGGAGGAACCATTCCGGTCCCTTCTCGTCGATCACCTGCGCATCGAAGATCATGAAGGGATAGATCGGGAACAGCACGTCGGGTGCGGTGAAGCGGATGTCGATGGTGTGATCGTCGATCAGCTTCACGCCGACGAGATCCTTGCTCAGGCCGTCCGCCACCGCCTTCGCCCCCTCGATGCGCTGCAGATATTGCAGCGCGAGGCCGGCCCGGCTTCCGGGCGCGAGCAGCCGCTCGAAGGACGATTTCACATCGCGCGCGGTGAAGTCGCGGCCGGAATGGAATTTCACGCCGCGGCGCAGGTCGAAGCGCCAGCCGAGATTGTCGGGATGCGCCGTCCACTTGACCGCCAGCGCCGGTTCGATCGCGCCGGAGCGGCCGACATCGGTGAAGCCCTGATAGACGTTGCGCAACACGTCGCCCGCGATCAGGGCGGAGTAGGTGATCGGATCGATCATCTCGGGATCGGCGTTGATGTTGACGCGCAAGTCGCGCGAGTCCGCACCCGTCGCGCCCAAGGTCAGCGCACCGGCGAGCAACAACCCCAACATGCAACGGACCAGCTTCATGTTCATCCCCCTGTCGATGACGTGCCGAAGCTTAACGCTCGGGCCACCTCACCGCCACAGCGCTGGCCCGCGCCGCCGATCAAACGCATGCTAGCCGGCCGGCCTACGCCATCTTGGATGCCCGACGATGGCCGGAGATGAACGAAACTCACGGCCATGCCGAATCTGCTCGTCGTCTGCCATCCCAACGATCGGTTCATGACCGGCAGCTATGTGCTGCATGCCATGCTGTTGGCGATGAAGGGCACGGGCGTCGGGTTGAAGGTCCAACGGCATTGGGACGAGCGGCCGCCCGCGGATCTCGTGATCCCGCACATCGATCTGACGGTGTGGCCAAAATCGCTCACTGACTTCCTTGCCCACTATCCCAACGTCGCGAATCGGCGACTCACGGATATCAGCAAGCGGCACATCAGCGGCCATCTCGTGCGGCAGGGCGATTCGTGGCAGGGGCCGGTCATCGTCAAGACCGACATGAACTATGGCGGGATCGTCGATCGCCGCCACACCCGAAACCAAGCCAAGGTCGCGAGCGGTGCGCCCGGCCCGATGACACCGGCCGCGGTCACGCCGGAAACGCGCCCATACCGCCGCGGCAAGTACAGCCTCTTCGCGTCGATCGGGGCCGTGCCGAAAATCGTTTGGGACGACCCGGGCCTGATCGTCGAGCGCTACCATGCCGAGCGCAAAGGCGACCTGTACGGATTGCGCCAGCTCTTCCTCGTCGGCGAGACCTACGCCGTGCGGCAGGCCTGGGGCCCCTATCCGGTGGTCAAGGGCGACAGCACCGTCGAACGGCATTGGCTCGAGGATCCGCCGCCCCCGGAGGTGCTCGACGTCGTGCGCGCGCATGGCGTCGAGTTCGGAAAAATCGACTACACCGTGGTGAACGGCCAGCCCTTCGTGTTCGACATCGCGCGCACGCCGACCGGCACCAGGTGGATCAAGTCGAACCCCGATGTGATCCGCCGCCTCTGCCAGGGCCTCGCGCCGCTGCTCGCGCGACGAAGCGACATGCACGGGCGCGACATGCACGCAATGGAAACAACGCGATGAGACTCCTCGTCCTGCTGATCAGCTTGCTGAGCTTCGGACTGACCGCGCACGCGACCACGCTGACCATCGGCCTCAGCGTGTTCTCGAGCTCGATGGATCCGCATTTCCATCTCACCGGCGCGAACGTGACCTTGGCGCGTCACGTCTTCGATGCGCTCCTCGCTCAGGATTCCCGGCAGCATCTGCACCCGGCACTCGCCGAGGCATGGGCGCCGACCGGCGCCAAGACTTGGCGCTTCCGATTGCGCGACGGCGTGCGCTTCCATGACGGCACGCCGTTCTCCGCCGAGGATGTCGCCTTCACGCTCGGCCGCGCCCCCAACGTGACCAGCTCGCCCGGCAGCTTTGCGATCTACACGCGCGCGATCGAGCGCGTCGAGGTCATCGATCGCCTGACGATCGATATCCATACGAAGAGCCCGAGCCCGACGCTGCCAATCGAGCTCAGCACGATCGCCATCATCCCGCGGCATCTCGGCGACGGCGTGCGCACCGCCGATTTCAACTCCGGCGTGGCGGCGATCGGCACCGGCCCGTTTCGCTTCGCTGAATGGGTGCCCGGCGAACGCGTTGTCCTGAGCCGCAACGATGCGTATTGGGGCGAAAAGCCGGCATGGACGCGCGTCGTCCAGCGTTTGATCAAGAGCGACAGCAGCCGCGTCGCCTCGCTGCTCGCCGGCGATGTCGACGCGATCGAGTACGTGCCAGCGAGCGCGATGGAACGGCTGCGCGCATCGCCGAAACTCTCATTGATCGCAACCATGTCGAATCGGGTCATCTTCCTCGCCTTCGATCATGCGAACGCAACGAGCGCCCATGCCACGACACTCGACGGCGCCAGGCTCGACGCAAATCCCTTCAAGGACCTGCGTGTGAGGCAAGCGATATCCGCGGCGATCGATCGCCGCGCGATCATCGAGCAGGTGATGCTGGGTTTCGGCCTGCCGGCTGGGCAGGTCCTGCCGCCCGGCTACGATCTCACCAGCGAGCGGCTCGTTCCCGCCCCCTACGATCCCGATCTTGCACGGCGCCTCCTCGGCGACGCGGGGCTTGCCGGCGGCTTCGCCGTCAATCTGCTTGCCCCGAACGATCGCTACGTCAATGACGAGCAGGTCGCCCAGGCCATCGGCCAGATGCTGGCCCGCATCGGACTCCGTGCCCGCATCGATCCCGTGCCGGGGAGCATTGCGCTGCAGCGCATGAACCGCAGCGAGTTCGGCATCGTGCTCTGGGGTTGGGGATCGGAGACCGGCGAGCCGATCGCGGCGCTGCGCGCGCTGCTGGGCACGCGCGGCGCATCGGACGGCAGCGGCACCGCCAATCGCGGACGCTATTCGAATCCAACCCTGGACTCGCTGCTCGATCGTGCCGGCGCCGAGATCGATCGCGAGAAGCTTCGCGCGCTGGCCGCCGAAGCGACCGAGCTCGCGATCGCCGATCTGGCGCTGATCCCGCTCTATTTCCAACCGGCCGTCTGGGCGCTGCGCAGCGGCTTGACGATGGAGCCGCGCGCCGACAGCTACACGCTGGCCTTCGAGATCAAGCCGACGCGCTCACCGTAGTTGGAAGCCTCAGGTCATGCCGACGCTGCTCGTCACCTGCCATCCCAACGACCGCTTCATGACCGGCGGGTATCTGCTGAACGCCATGCTCATGACCCTGAAGCGCAGCCGCGTCACGTTGAAGGTCCAGCGGCAGTGGAACGACCGACCGACCGCCGACCTCGTCATTCCGCATATCGACCTCACGGTCTGGCCGGCGGCGCTCAACGACTTCCTCGATCACTATCCCAATGTTGTGAATCGACGGCTGACCGACATCAGCAAGCGCCGCATCAGCCGCTATCTGGTCAGGCCCGACGATGCGTGGGACGGGCCGGTGATCGTGAAATCGGATTCGAACTATGGCGGCTTGATCGATCGCGTGAATCGCGCCGATCGGCCGCAGGCCGTGTCACGCCTCCTGCTGCCGGTACATCGCGGCAAGTACCTGGTCTATCCCCGCATCGCAGCGGTGCCGAAAGCCGCATGGGACGATCCGACCCTGGTGGTCGAACGTTTCCTCGCGGAGCGCAAGGGCGAGCTCTACGGCCTGCGTCAGCTCATGGTCTGCGCCAACCGGTTCGTGACGCGCCAGCAATGGAGCACGGATCCCGTGGTCAAGGGCGAGCACGTCGTCGAGCGCCGGATCATCTACGATCCGCCGCCGCCCGAAGTGCGCGAAGCGGTCGATGCGTTCGGCGTGGATTTCGGCAAGGTCGACTTCACGATCGTGGATGGGAAAGCCTTCGTCTTCGACATCGCCCGCACGCCGACCGGTCCCATCCTGATCAAGGAGCATCCCGATGTGATCGCGTTTCTCGCCAAGGGCCTCCACACGCTGATGGCGCGCAAGGCCGACCGTCTCGCGGATGCCGCGGGACCATGATCCGCCGCTTCTACCTGGATTTCGCCTGGGGTCAGGTCCATTGCCGCATGGCGCAGGGGCCCGCCGACGCGCCGATCCTGCTGCTGCTGCATCAATCGCCGCTGTCGGCGCGCAATTACGACAGCGTGTTGCCGCTGCTCGCGCAGCATTGCCGCCCCGTCGCGATCGATACGCCGGGCTATGGCGGCTCCGATCATCCCGATCGGCAATGGAAAGTTGGCGACTACGCCGCGCTCGTCTTCGCCATCGCCGATCGGCTGGGCGCGCAGCGCTGCCATCTCTTCGCGCGCGCGACCGGCACCGTGTTCGCCGCCGCCGCCGCGCTCGCGCAGCCGGCGCGTGTCGCGCGGCTCATGCTGCATGGCATGCCGGTCTATACGCACGAGGAGCGCGCCGACCGCCTCGCCGGCTTCGCGCCGCCTTTCACCCCCACCGCCGACGGCAGCCATCTGCGTTGGATCTGGGACCGCATCCACGACGAGTACCCGTGGATCGATCCCGAACTCGCGACGCATTTCGTGCGCGACTACCTCGCCACCTCGGGTGATTTCGCGACCGCGTATCGCGCCATCTGGCGCTACGATCTGCGCGCCGCGCTGGCCAACGGCATCGACGTCCCGACGCTGCTGATCGGCGGCACGCGCGACCGCATCGCCTTCATGCAGCCGCGCGCCGAAGCGCTGCTGCCCAAGGCGCGCGCCATCACGCTCGACGGCGCCACCGACTTCGTCGCCGAACAGGAGCCGGCGCGATTCGCGGCGGTGCTGCAGGCGTTCATGGCGTCCGCGCCGTGATCGCGTGCGCGTCGCGATGATGCGCGTCCAGCACCTCGTCGATCGGGCCGACCGCGATCAACTTTCCGGCCCGCAGCAGCGCGCCCTTCGTGCAGACCGAGCGCAGCAGGCCGGCATCATGCGACGCGATGACGGCGATCGCCTCGGGCCGTAGTCGCGTATCCAGGCGCCGGCGCATCGAGCCCAGGAACTCGGCGTCGGTGGTCACCAGGGCTTCGTCGAGGAGCAGGATGTCGGCATCCATCATCGTCGCGAGCGCGAAGCCGAGACGCACCTGCATGCCCGTCGAATAGGTCCGTACCGGCAGATCGACGTAATCGTCCAGCCCGGATTCGCTGGCGATGCCGGCGATGCGCGCCTCGATCCCCTTGCGTTCCATGCCGAGCAGCAACCCGCCGGTGATCAGGTTCTCGCGCCCCGTTTCCTCGGGATCGAGACCCGGCACGCCCGTGAAGAAGGGACAGACCCGCCCCTCGACCCGGAGCGTTCCGCGCGTGACCTCGTAGATGCCGGCGATCACCCGCAGCAACGTCGATTTGCCCGCGCCGTTGGGCCCCACCAGACCGAGACGGTCGCCAGGCTCGAGCACCAGCGACAGATCCTGTAGCGCATGGATGAGCGGAATCGCGCCGCCGCGCCCGCCGCTCGAGATGCGGCTGCCGACCACCGAGCGCAGCACCCGGCGCTGCAGATTGCGGTTGCCGGCATAGACCGGATAGACGAGCGAAACGGCATCGAGCACGATGCGCGGCGACATTTTCGCGCTCATAGCCAGAACGCGATGCGATGGCGGGTGCGCGCCAGCAGCGCGATGGCGACGGCCCAGGCGAGCACGATCAGGACCGGGACGACGATCCAGCACACGGGATCGGGGGCGGCGCCGAGCAGCGGCGCCCTGACGATCTCGATGAAGTAATACGCGGGGTTGAAGCCGACGATGAGGCTGGCGCCGGATGCGAGCTGGCTCGGCAGCCAGAACACCGGCGTCACGAAGAACGCGATCTGCAGGATCGAGGCGATCAGCGGCTGCAGGTCGCGGAACCGCGCGCAGGCGATCGCGACCACGATCCCCCAGGGCAGCATCACGGCGATCAGCGCCACCAGCCCGACCAGCGCCAGCGGCGTCGCGGCGGTGAGCGGCACGCCGTAGACGGCCATGGCGATCGCGACGATGACGACGTGATGGAACATGATCAGCACGTGGCGCCACAGCGCGATGCAGACGAGCAGCGAATAGGGCAGCTTGATCTGACGGATCAGCTGGCCACGGCTGGTGAACAGCATCGTGTACGCCGTCGTCGTCTCGAGCAGGAACGTCCAGATCACCATGCCCGCGGCGACGTACGGCACGTAGAACTCGCCCGATCCCGGCATCAGCCGTGACCCGACGAGGCCGAGCGCCATCACGAAGATCCCGACCCGCGCGGAACCCCAGAGCGGCCCGAGCAGCGTGCGCCGATAGCGTCGCGCCAGCTCGCGCGCGCCAAGCCGCCCCCACAGCGCGACATCGCCGATGCCGGCGCGCAGATCGCGCAACGCCAGCGCACGCAACCGGATCGCGTCGGATGGCGAAGCGGGCTCGGTGATCCTGTCCATCGATGGCGTCCTTGTAGCGTGGATGGCGCGCGGAGACGAAGCGTTGAGACGCGCGCGCGAAACGCCGTTCATCCCGGCGCGCGCCAGGGATGATGGGCGATGGACCAATCCTTGCCCTCGGCGACGAGCGCCGCGACGAAACCCGGCGCGGGATCGAAGCTCGCCATCGACCAGCGGGCCAACGCCTCGGGCGCACCGGTCACGTCGAGCAGCGCCGGCGCCGCGTGCGGCGACAAGGACACGCTGAATCCCGCGAGCGGCGCCGACAGGCCCGAGCCGATCGCCTTGATGTAGGCCTCCTTGCGCGTCCAGCAGGCGATGAAGCCGCGCGCGCGCTCCGCCACGTCGAGCTGCGCCAGCATCGTCTGCTCGCGCGGGGAGAAATAGCGCTGCGCGAGGGCCATCACATCGCTTTCAGGCCGCATGCGCTCGACGTCGACGCCGAGCATGCGATCATCCGCCACCGCGCACAGCATCAGCCCTTCGCAATGCGACAGGTTGAACCCGAGTCGCGCGGCGCCGGATTGCGCCGCCAACGCCGGCTTACCGGCGTGGCCGTAGCTGAAACGCAGCGCGTCAGGACGCGTCGCGAGGCGCGCCGCGAGGATCTGACGCAAGGCTGCACGCCCGATCATGAAGCGCCGCCGATGCAGCGGCGCCACGAAGCGCGACGCGCGCGCGCGTTCGTCCGCCGACAGCAAATCCTCGACCGCCGCGCTGCCCGCATCGAGATCGACGTGCCAGACATCGACGACGGCCGACATGGCCATCACGCCGCGCCGGCGTCGCGCGGCTGCGCCAATTTGACGCGCAGACGCTCGACCAGGATCCCGACATGCGGGTCGTTCAAGGTCGCGCCGGAATCGCTCCCCGGGATCGCGACGATCTCGACGCCGCGAGGGCAGAGCGTTTCGAGATCGACGACCGCACGGCCCACGCGCACCCGTCGATCGGCGGACCGGAATACGCAGATCGTGCCGGGATACGCGCTCGGGACATACGCCTTCAGCGCGAGGCGATGCGCGTCGATGACGCGTTGCTGTGCGATCTCGCGCCGCAATCCGGCCGCGCGATCGGGCCGATCGGTGAGATCGCGCAGCGCGGCAAGCTTGCCGCGCAGATAGCCGCCCCAACCGGCCGGCGGGAGTGCCGCCATATCGCGACCATAGAGGCGCACGCGCTCCGCGACGAAGCGCATGCTGCCCAGCGCGCGGCGCAGTCGCGCGCGCAGCTGATGTCCCAGTTTCGTGGGCGGCGCCACGCCGCGAAACGCCGGATCGAGCAGGGTGAGGAGCGCGACGTCGAGACCATCGCGTCGCAGCTGCTGCGCCATCTCGAAGGCGATCACGCCGCCGATGCAGGCGCCGAACAGGAAATACGGTCCCTGATTCTGGATCGCCCTGATCTGCGCGATGTGCTCCCGCGCGATCTCCTCGATCCGGGTGAGCGGCGCCGCGCGGCCATCGAGCCCGCGCGCCTGCAAGCCGATCAAGGGCTGCTCCGGACCGAGATGGCGTGCGAGCGCGGCGAAGCCGACCACGTTGCCGCAGATCCCGGGCACCGCGAAGAGGATGGGCCGCGCGCCCGCGCGCTGGACCGCGATTGCTGTCGGCCATGGTCGCGGCGCCGGCGCGCTGCGAATGATCTCGGCCAGGCGCGCGATCGTCGCGGCCTCGAAGATCGTCGCCAGCGGCAGCGGGTGGTGGAGCATCTTGTCGAGCTGCGCGAACAGTTCGGCGGCCAGCAGCGAATGACCGCCGAGCGCGAAGAAATCATCGTGGATGCCGACATGCTCGACGCCAAGCACGCGCGTCCAGAGCTCGGCGAGGCGCCGTTCGAGTTCATCGCGCGGTGCGTCGGCGCCGTGTTGCGGGGCTGCGATCTCGGGCAGCGCGTCGAGGTCGATCTTGCCCTGCGCGGTCAGCGGCAGCTCGGCCACGAACGCGATCGCGGCGGGGATCATGTAGGCCGGCAGGCGCTCGCGCAG
>JANNTF010001212.1:0-12943 GCA_031403455.1 Alphaproteobacteria bacterium
CGACCTGGCGGCGTTACGCGCGAAGCAGCGCATGCTCGCCGCGCAGATCAGCCGGCTGGAGGCGGAGTTCCACGCGCGCCAGTCCGACGCGCCCGCGAACGACGACGAGGCGCTGCAAGTCGCACTCCAGCAGCGCCGCCAACTGGAGTTCCAGAGTCGCGACGCGGCCTTCGCGAGCAGCATCGCCCGCCAGCAGGCGGAGCTGTCGACCAATCTTTCGTCGCAGCGCAGCGCGCGCGACCGCTTGCGTGTGCTCGAGGAGCTGGAGCGGATGCGCCGCGAGCTGTTCGAGCGTCAGACCGGCAGCCGCGTGACCGTCCTCGAAGCGCAGCGCGAGACGATCCTGACTCGCGGCGAGTACGAAGGCCTCGTCGGTCGTGCCCGCGAGCTGGACGCAGCGCTCGCGGCGCTGCGCGCCGACCGTGACGCGTTCACGGAAGGGTGGCGCCGCCAGGTCGCCGACGATCTCGTGGCCGCGAAGCGCGAGCAGAGCGGCATTCTCGAGCAGATCGCCAAGGCCGAGCGATTGACCGCGCTGTCGGAGCTCCGCGCGCCCGTCGATGGCACCGTGCTGGAGGTGGCGCCGCGCAGCGTCGGATCGGTCGCGCGCGAGGCCGAGGCGCTGGTGACGCTGATGCCGCTGGGCGGCACGCTCGAGGTCGAGGCGACGATCGATCCGCAGGATGTCGCGCGGCTGCGGCCGGGCGACATCGCGCGCGTGAAGGTCGATGCCTATCCCTATCAGCGTCACGGCTGGCTCGACGGGCGGCTGCGCGCCATCAGCGAAGATACGCTGCGCGAAAGCGAAGGCGCGGCGCCACGGCTTGTCTACAAGGCGCGCATCGAACTCCCGAGCCTGCAGCTGCGCGACGTGCCGGATGATGCGCGCCTGATCCCCGGGATGACCTCGAGCGTCGAGATCAAGATCGGGACGCGGCGCGTGATCACCTATTTCCTGTATCCGCTGTTCCGCGCGCTGGACGAGAGCATTCGCGAACCGTGAGCGATGCGCCACGCATCGCGCGATGGATCAGCCTTTCGGGATGTCCACGTAGCCGCGCTCGATGATGCGTTCCAGCGCCTCGAACACCGTGCTGGTCTCCTCGAAAGCGTGGCGCGCCGCCGCGAGCGCGTCGAGCTGCGACGAAGTCGGATGGCGCGCGCTGCCAACCTCGATGCCCTTCTGGATATAGGCGCCGCGCAGCTCGGCGGCGTTGAGGGCGAGCCTGAGGAAGCCGTCGCGCGTTAGGACGGTCTTGCCGAGCACTTCCTTGTTGGTGGCGACGATCGCCTTGTCCATGGCGGCCTTGAACTCGAGCCAAGCGTGACGGCGCCGCTGGTCGAGCTGCTCGCTGGTGAGCAGATCGTCGACGACTCCCCTGGCACTTCCCTTGGCATATCCGGCGATGCGCATGCGTCGTCCTCCGTCACGTGAGGATGCGCCGGGAGTCGCAAACGAGGAATTAATCCGCGCTCAGATCGTGATCCCGACAGCGGCCGCCGCCGCCATCAGGCTCGCCCAGGTTCCGTCATCGAGGGGCACGCCGTTGGCCAGGCGATCCGCCCGCGCGATGCGTTCGGGCTCTCCGGCAGTGAGTACGGGCGCGTTCGCCTCGCGGGCCGGCGATTGCTTCACATAAGCAAGCACCGCCTCGATCTCGGTGCGGAAACAGGCGAGATCCGTGAGGCGCGCGGGATCGATGATGATCGCGAACAGATTATTCGTGATGGTGCCGGGCCGCGGATTGCCGGGCTGCATCGTCCCGCCGCCGGTCAAGGCGCCGGCGAGGATGTCGACCGCCAGGCCCAGGCCAAAGCCCTTGTGCTCCCCGATCGGCAGCACCGCGCCGCCCGGCTCGGCCCACATCACACCGGGATCTCGCGTCGGCTTGCCATGACCATCGAGCAGGAAATTCTCCGGCACCAATTCGCCCTTCGCCATCGACACGCGCACCTTGCCGACCGCCACCTTGCTGGTCGCCATGTCGAGCACGAAGGGCGTTTCGGCCGTGGGTCCGGGCACGGCGATGCACACCGGATTGGTGCCGAGCCTGCCATCGCCGCCGCCATGCGGCGCGACCAGCCCGCGGTGACCGGCGACGTTGACGGCGAAGATCCCGAGCAAGCCTTCCGCCACGACCATCTCGCCGTAGGTGCCGATCCGCCCCATGTGATGCGCATTGCGAATGGCGAGAATGCACGCGCCATCGCGCTTTGCGATGGCAATGGCGCGCCGGCAGGCATCGCCCGCGACGACCTGCCCGTGACCACGCTCCCCGTCGACCTGAAGAAAAGGTGCCGCGTCGGCGACCACACGGCCATGCGCGCGCGGCATCAGCGTGCCGGCCTTGGCGTGGGTGACGTAGGTCTCCAGCATGCCGACGCCGTGGCTGTCATGCCCCTTCAGATTGGCGTCGACGAGATGGCGCGCGACGGTTTCAGCCTCGGCCGGCGGACAGCCCTCCGCGGCGAGGATCGCACGGGCGATCGCCATGAGCCGTGCTTCTGGAACTCGCTTCATACCGGGGAACCTTTCGACATCGAGCAATGGAGGCGTCAACCCTCCGCGAAATCCACCGTGGCCAGCGCATGCCCGGTGGAGCGCAGGAAGGCGCGCAAGCCGTCCGGCGTCACACGGGTCGTCGCCGTATTGACGAGCGGATGGAGGTTGACGAACTCGGCCGTCAGCACGGCCGCATCGAGCACGAAGCTCACGCGCCGGGCGGCGTCGTTGATGAGCGCAAAGGGCGTCACCGACCCGGGCGGCACACCCAGCACATCCATCAGCAGCTCAGGCCTGCCGAATGACAGCCGCTTGGCCCCGATGCGGGTGTGCAGGGTCTTGAGATCGATGCGCCGATCGGCTTGCGCGGTGACGAGCCAGAGTCGATCGCCCGCATCCTTGAAGAACAGATTCTTCGTGTGCATGCCCGGCATCCGCCCATGCAAGGCGCGACTCTCCTCGACCGTGAAGACGGCGGCGTGGTCGATCGTCGCGTGCTCGACGCCGAATTCATCGAGGCGGCGCAGCAAATCCTCACGTGTCGCAGGCGGCATCGCGGCGCAGTCTTTCAGTCCGGAGTGGCGATCATTGTGCCAGCGCGACACGCGCCGCGCAGTATTTGAACTCGGGGATCTTGCCGTAAGGATCGAGCTGCGGGTTGGTCAGCAGGTTCGCCGCCGCCTCGTGATAGGCGAACGGCATGAATACCATTCCCGCCGGCACGTCGCGATCGGCGCGTGCCGCGCATTCGATGGCGCCGCGCCGCGTCTCGATGCGCAGTCGGCCGCCCGGTGCAATTCCCAGACGGTCCAGCTCCTCGGGCGCGAGGCACGCGACCGGCATCGGCTCGAGCGCGTCGAGCGCCCGGCTGCGTCGTGTCATCTCGCCGGTATGCCAATGCTCGAGCTGGCGCCCCGTCGTCAGAACCATCGGGTACGCCGCGTCGACCGGTTCACCGGGTGCGATGACGCTGGCCGGTACCAACCGCGCGCGCCCCGATGTCGTGGGGAAGCGATCGCCGAACACGATCGCATGTCCAGGCGAGGTCTCGTTGTCGCAGGGATAGGTGACGGCGCTCTCGCGCTCGAGACGAGCCCAGGTGATGCCGTTGAGCGAAGGCATGGCCAACGTCATCTCGGCGAATACGTCGCGCGGATGGGCGTAATGCCAGTCCAGCCCGAGGCGCCGCGCGAGTTCCTGGATGATCCAGAGATCGGACCGCGCATCGCCGGGCGCTTCGATCGCCTTGCGTCCGAGCTGCACCTGGCGATTGGTGTTGGTGACGGTGCCGTCCTTCTCCGGCCACGCCGTCGCCGGCAGCACCACATCGGCATATTTCGCCGTCTCGGTCAGGAATATGTCCTGGACGACGAGATGATCCAGCGACGCCAGCGCGGCGCGCGCATGCGCCAGATCGGGATCCGACATCGCGGGGTTCTCGCCCATCACATGCAGGCCGCGCACCAGCCCGGCATTCGCGGCGTTGATGATCTCCACCACCGTCAGACCGGGTTTGGGATCGAGCTTGGCGCCCCAGAGCTCTTCGTAGAAGCCGCGATCGGGCGCCCCGTCGACGCGGCGGTAATCGGGAAACATCATCGGGATCAACCCGGCATCGGAGGCGCCCTGCACGTTGTTCTGGCCGCGCAGCGGATGCAGCCCGGTTCCCGGACGTCCGACCTGGCCGGTGATCAGCGCGAGCGCGATCAGACAGCGCGCATTGTCGGTGCCGTGCACGTGCTGGGAAATTCCCATCCCCCAGAGATGATGGCCGTGCGCGCGCGCGCGTAGGTCCGCGCCACATCGCGAATCGTTTCGGCATCGATGCCACATAGCGGCGCCATCGTCTCCGGCGTGAAGCCCCGGACATGCGTCGCGAGCGCAGCGAAATCGGTGGTGTGGGCGGCGACGTATTGGCGATCGTAGATCTCCTCCGTCACGATCACGTTCAGCATCGCATTGAGGAGCGCCACGTCCATGCCCGGCTTGAATTGCAACGCGCGCCAGGCGTGACGCATCAATGCGCTGCGCCGCGGATCCATGACGATGAGCTTGGCGCCGCGCTTGACCGCCTGCTTGAGGAAGGTCGCCGCGACGGGATGGTTCTCGGTCGGACGCGCGCCGATCACCACGATGACTTCGGCGTCGGCCGCCGCCGTGAACGGCGCGGTGACCGCGCCCGATCCGATGCCTTCGAGCAATGCCGCGACCGAGGAGGCGTGGCAGAGACGGGTGCAGTGATCGACGTTGTTGGTGCCGAACCCGGTCCGCACCAGCTTCTGGAAGAGATACGCCTCTTCGTTCGTTCCTTTCGCGGACCCGAAACCCGCGAGCGCGTTGGGGCCGTGTCCGGTGATCAATCGCGCCAGGCTCGCGGCGACGAGGTCCAGCGCCTCGTCCCAGCTCGCCTCGCGAAAATGCGTGAGCGGGTTGGCGGGATCGACCGCGACATCGCTCTTGGGCACGCCTTCTCGGCGGATCAGCGGCCGCGTCAGACGATGGCGATGCGCGACATAGTCGAAGCCAAAGCGGCCCTTGACGCATAGACGGTTCTGGTTGGCGGGTCCGTCGCGCCCATCGACGCGGATGATCGCGCCATCGGCAACGTCATAGCGCACCTGGCAGCCGACGCCGCAATAGGGACAGACGCTGTCGACGCTGCGCTCCACCTGCTTCGCCACCTGGCCGGTCTTGTCGACCATGGCGGCAGGCAGCAAGGCGCCCGTCGGACACGCCTGCACGCATTCGCCGCAGCCGACGCAAGTGCTTTCGCCCATCGCATCGTCGAAATCGAAGGTCACGTGCGTGGCGGACCCGCGCGCCGCCATCCCGATCACGTCATTGACCTGAACCTCGCGGCAGGCGCGCACGCACAGGCCGCATTGGATGCACGCATCGAGCTGCACCGCGATCGCGGGATGGCTGCAATCGGGCTGGGCGGCCGTGGCGCGCGCCGCGAAACGCGATTCCAAAACGCCGAGCCGTGCCGCCCAGCGCCAGAATTTCGACTCCGGCTCATGCGCGGCGGCGCGCTGGCCCTGATCGGCGGCCAGCAATTCGAAGATCATGCGCTGCGCATGCTGCGCCCGCGAGCTCGCCGTCGTAACCTCCATGCCCGCCTGCGGCTGGCGTATGCACGAGGCCGCGAGCACGCGCTCGCCGGCGATCTCCACCATGCAGGCCCGACAATTGCCGTCCGGGCGATAGCCGGGCTCGGGCAGGTGACAGAGATGCGGGATCTCGACGTCGTGGCGCCGCGCGACCTGCCAGATCGTCTCGCCGGGTTGCGCCACCACGGGCTTGCCGTCGAGCGTGAAACGGATCGTGTCGTCACTCACCGCAGCACCTCTGGAAAATGGCGAAACAGGCTCGACACCGGATTCATCGCGGCCTGACCGAGGCCGCAGATCGAGGCATCCGCCATCGCGCGAGTCAGCGCCTCGATCAGCGGGCGGTCCCAGATCTCGCCCGCAATCAGACCCGTCGCCTTCTCCGTGCCGACGCGACACGGCGTGCACTGCCCGCATGATTCATGTTCGAAGAATTTCACGAGGTTGCGCGCGACCGCCTTGAGATCGTCCTGATCGGAGAACACGACGACCGCACCCGACCCCACGAAGCTGCCCTGCGCCTCGAGCTTGCCGAAATCGAGCGGCTGGTCGGCGAGCGCCGCCGGCAGGATGCCGCCCGAGGCCCCCCCGGGCAGATAGGCGCG
Source organism: Alphaproteobacteria bacterium (assembly GCA_031403455.1). Lineage (GTDB taxonomy): Bacteria > Pseudomonadota > Alphaproteobacteria > CACIAM-22H2 > CACIAM-22H2 > CAIOSQ01. The sequence continues at coordinate 6,219 of JANNTF010001212.1, forward strand.
CAAGCTGTGTCCAGGGAGCATGCCGCCACCGAACTCGTCGATCAGCTCGCGCAGATTGATCCCCACCGGCGCGATCTTGACACCGGGGTTGCGCACGCGACCCGAGAGCGAGAAGGCGCGCGCGCCTTTGCCGCCGCGCCGGCCAAGACCCGCGAACCACGCGCCGCCGCGCGCGAAGATCTCCGGCACCCACCACAGCGTCTCGACGTTGTTGATCAGCGTCGGGCGGCCGAAGAGACCGCGCTGCGCCGGAAAGGGCGGCTTGTGCCGCGGCAGGCCGCGCTTGCCCTCGATACTCTCGAGCATCGCGGATTCCTCGCCACAGACATAGGCGCCGGCGCCGCGCCTCATCTCGATGCGCACCGCGCCGAGCAAACCGGCCTGCGCTGCCGCGTCGATCGCCGCACCGAGGATCGCGCGCGCTTCCGGATACTCGTCACGGATATAGAGGTAGACCGTCTCGCAGCCGGTCGCCCAAGCCGCGATCAGCGCGCCGTCGAGCACGCGATGGGGTTCGCGCTCGAGCAGCCACCGATCCTTGAACGTACCGGGTTCGCCTTCATCGGCGTTGATCGCCATCAGGCGCGGGGCCGGTTGAGCGGCAACCAGGCGCCATTTGCGCCCGGTGGGAAAGCCTGCGCCGCCGAGCCCGCGCATGCCGGACGCGTCGAGTTCCGCGAACACCTGCTCGCTGTTCATGCGGCCTTCGCGACAGGCCACCAGGGTTCGGTAGCCGCCGCCCGCTCGATAGGCACTGAGCGTGCGATCCGCCGCATCGAGGGATGGCGGAGTCACCGGCGCCGCGATGGCCGTCCCGACATCCGCGACCGACGCGGAGTCCAGCACGTGAAAGCCGAGCGCGACCGCTGGCGCCCGGTCACACGCGCCGATGCACGGCGCGGCGACGATCCGCGCACGGCCGGCCAGCGCCTCGGCCAAAAGGCGGTGGCGCTCCGCCGCGCCGGCCATCATGCACGCGATGCCGTCGCACACGCGCACCACCGGCAGCGCCGGCGCGGCGGCGCCATCGACGATCTCGAAATGCGCGTAGAAGGTGGCGACCTCATAGACCTCGGCGAAGGCTAGGCGCATTTCCTCGGCGAGCGCGGCGAGATGCCGGATCGTCAGGCAGCCATGCGCGTCGTTGAGGAGATGCAGATGCTCGATCAGCAGATCGCGCGCGCGCGAGCGTGTCCCCAGCAGCGCACCGACCTCACCCAGCGCCACAGGATCGACCTGGCGTCCTTTGGGCACAGGCCGTGACTCGCGACGACCGGTTGCGCCGAGCTTCGGCGCGATCTGGTCCGCCACTTCCTCTCCTCCCGCGTTGCTAGGCACGCAGACTAGCCTGGATGGCGACGACAGGAACCGGAAAATCGCGTTGTAGTGCAAAACCTTGGGCTGGACGCCTCAAGACATGGCTGAGCCGCGTTCGGCGCTTACCCGCGCCTCACCGCTCGCGGAAGGCGCGATGGAAACTATCGAGGAGCGGCTGCGCGAGATAGCGCAGCAACGTCCGGTCGCCGGCGCTGATCATCACATCCGCCGGCATGCCCGGCGCCAGCACGACATCTTCCAGGGCTGCGAGCTGGCTCGGATCGATGCGCACCTTCGCGCGAAAGAAACTCTGCGCCGATCGGGGATCGCTCTCCACGTCCGCGGCGACATAGACGACCTTGCCATGGACGGCCGGCACCACGCGTTGGCGAAACGCCGTCAGCCGGATCTCGGCCGGCATGCCGACGACCACCGCGTTGATGTCGTTGGGCAGGATCCGGACTTCGACGACCAGCCCCTCCTCCGTCGGCACGACATCGAGAAGCGGCTCGCCCGGCCGCACCACGCCGCCGATCGTGTGGAAACGCAGGCTCGTGATCGTACCGGCGACCGGCGCCAGGACATCGCGCCGCCGTTGCACATCGCTGGCGGCGCGCAAGCGTTCCTCGACATCGGCAAGACGGGTCTGCAGATCGCGCTGCTCCGTCGTGATCTCCGCCTGGCGGGCATTGCGCAGCTGCAGCAGCTGCAGCTCCGTCTCCTGGATCGTCTGCTCGGCCTTGGCGATCAGACCGAGCTGCTGGTCCCGGCCGCCGACGAGCTGCGCCGCCGTGCGCTGCAGCGCGAGCATGCGCGGCCGGCGCTCGAGCCCCTTCTCCACCAGGCCACGCACGTCGTCGATCTCGGCGCGCACGAAGAACAGCTGATCATCGTGAGACTTCATCTGCGCTTCGTAGCTGCGGATCTCCGCGCGCAGCTGCGCGATGCGCTGGCGCAGGATCGCGGATTGCCCATCGAGCGCGACCCGTCGGCTGGAGAAGATCGCCTCCTGTCCCGCCAGGATCTCGGCGACGCGCAGCTCGCCGCGTCGTTGCCCGAGATCATCGGGGAAATTCACCCGGTCGGCCTCGCCGCGCTCGGCCGCCAGACGCGCATCGAGCGCGCGAAATCCGTCGACCGCCCCGCGCAAGGCTTCGGCGGTCGCCGCGGTCTGCGTGTCGTCGAGACGCAGGAGAACCTGATTCTCCGTCACGCGATCGCCGTCACGCACGAGGAACTCGCGAATGATGCCGCCTTCCAGATGCTGGACCGTGCGCCGGCTGCCTTCGACCACCAGCGAGCCGGACGCCTGAGTCGCGGCCGCCAGGGGAGCCCAGGCCGACCACACGCCGAGGCCGGCCGTGAACATCGCCACCAGGGCGATGCCGACCCAGATATCGGCGCGCGTGGACGGGCGGTTCGGGATGCGCGCCACATGCAGCAACCGGACGGCCCGCGGCCGGTCGAGCGGCGCAAGATCGCGGCTGATCGCGAGGCTGGGCAGGGAATGGATGCTGCTCATGCCGCACCGATGGGCGCCGCCGCGGCGCGTTGGCGGATCTGCGCCACCGGTTGCTCGGGACCGGCATTCGCCCGCGCCCCGCGCAACCGCGCGAGCACGTCGTCGCGCGGCCCGAACAGCTCCATCGCGCCGTCGCGCAGCACCAGCACGAGATCCGCGATGCTGACCAGGTTCAGGCGATGCGTGATCATCACGATGCTCGTTCCCTTGCCGTGCACTTCGCGCAGCGCCTCGACCAGCGCTTCCTCGCCTTCGATATCGAGATTGGCGTTGGGCTCATCCAGGATCAGCAGGCGTGGATCGCCATAGATCGCGCGCGCCAGGCCGACGCGCTGGCGCTGGCCGCCGGACAACCGACTGCCATCGTCGCCGACATCGGTCTCGTAACCGCGCGCGAGCCGCAGGATCATGTCATGCGCGCGCGCCCGGCGCGCCGCCGCGACGACCAGCGCGTCGTCCACCTCTTCCATGCGTCCGATATTCTCGGCGACCGAGCCGCGAAACAGCTCCACGTCCTGGGGCAGATAGCCGATCTGCGGGCCGAGCTCGCCACGCGGTATGCCGTGCGCATCGGCGCCGTCGATGCGCAGATTGCCCGCGCTCGGCGCGAGCACGCCGGCCAGCAGCCGCGCGAGCGTCGACTTGCCCGATCCCGATGGACCGATGATCGCCAGCGAGCGCCCCGCCGGCAGTTCGAACGAGAGATCGCGCAGCAGCGGTCGTTCGGTGCCCGGCAGCGTGAAGCTCACCCGCTCCAGCGCCAGCGCGCCGCGGATCGGCGGCAGCGCCGTGCGTCGCACCGGTGCCGTCGTCGCGAGGAATTCCTTCAAGCGCTGCCAGGCCTGATGCGACGTCACGATCTGACGCCACGACCCGATGGCCTGATCCACCGGCGCCAGCGCGCGGCTGATCAGGATCGACGCCGCGATCGACGCGCCGCCGGTCAATTGCTGCTCGACCGTGAGCCACGCGCCGATGCCGAGCACGACGATCTGCAGCCCCATGCGCAGGAACTTGCTGAAGCCCGAGAGCAGCGCCATGCGGTCGGCGGCCGAACGGCTCGCAGCGTGGGAGATCTCCATCGCGCTGGCCCAGCGCGCGGCCAGCGGTTCGGCCAGCCCCATCGCCTGCATCGCCTCGGCGTTGCGCTGCGCCCCGAGCATGATGCGCATCGCCTGTTCGCCGGCATCGCCCGCCAGCGCGATCGGGCGTCGCGTGCCCAGATCGCCGGCGAGCGCGACGATCATGAGGATCAGGCCGCCGGCCACCGCGGTCCATCCCAGGACGGGATGCATCGCGAAGGCGAGGATGAAATAGAGCGGCATCCACGGCACGTCGAACAGCGCCAGGATGGTCGGGCTCGTGAGGAAGGAGCGCACGCGCGCGATGTCGCGCAGCGCCTCGTCGCCGGCGCGGCCGCCCCCGGACATCGGAAGCTTGAGGACGGCGCGATGGAAGGCTTCGTGACCGGCCTGGCGCTCGAGCCATTCCGCGACCCGCGTCATCAGGCGCGCGCGAACGGTATCGATGGCGCCCATCACCAGCAGCGCCACCAGCGCGAGGGCGGTGAGATAGATCAGGGTCTCCCAGCTGCGGTTCGCCACCACGCGATCGAAGACCTGCATCATGTAGAGCGGCGAGGTCAGCATCAGCACGTTGATCACGGCGCTGAACAGACCGACGGCGATGAACGTGCCGCGGATGCGGCCCGTCAGGCGTCGGGTGGTGGAGTGATCTTGGGGCATCTCGCTCATCGCTGCAGGGCTAACACAAGGTTCTTGATGGAACGTCGCCGGCACGATCTGCCGGCGCCGCGACGCGAACACGGGGGTGGTGAAGTCATGGTCAAGACAAGCTGAAGACCGTGCGATCTGCGGTGTGACAACGCAGGGACAACGCAGGGACAACGCAAGCAAATCCGCGGCGAAGTCAGGAAAAACCCCGCGAGTATAAAGACTTGCTTTCACCGCCCTCTAATGCCGCACGTGTCAGCGTCCTGACTTCGCATGTCGTCGAGTGCTCGGCGATGCCCATCAGCCCTGGTCGGGAGCTTGCAGAATGCAACGTCGCCGTTTCGCGGAGATCTCATCGTCGACGAACGATGCCGCGGTCTTCGCCTTGGATGAGTCCGACCACGCGCTGACCGGCGGTTTCGCGCCGCAAGACGCCGCCCGACCGGCGACCGTGGCAGCACCCAGTCCCGGCGCCGCCGGCCCGGACGCGGCGGCGGTGCGGACGATGGCAGCGCCCAGCGACTCGCTCCTGTCCTCGCAATGGGCGGTCAATACCGCCGCAGGTCCCAACAGCATCAACGTGCAGAGCGTGTGGAACGAGTATCGCGGCGCCGGCATCAAGGTCGCCGTCGTCGATGACGGCTTCGACTATAACCATTACGACCTGCGCGCCAACTACGACCGCAACGCCGATCAAGACATGATCATGTGGGATGGCGATGCGATCAATCAGTCGGGGAACAACCACGGCACGACCGTGATGGGCGTGATCGGCGCCGATGACAATGGTCTGGGAACGGTCGGCGTCGCATCGGACGCGACGTTGCTCGGCTACCGGATCGGCTATGGCGCGAATGGCAGCTTCGACCAGCTGACCTATGCGATGCACTACGGCGCCAGAGCCGATGTCGTGAACAACTCCTGGGGCTATGCGGGATTCTTCTCGGACAATTTCGACATCTCCTACATGCGCAGCGCCGAGGATTGCATCATCAACGGCGTGTCGACGGGGCGCTCGGGTCTCGGTTCGAACTACATCTTCGCCGCCGGGAACAACCGCCAGTCGGGCGACGACGTGAATCACCATAGTTTCCAGAACTCCATCTTCACGACATCGGTCGGCGCCACCGACGCGAACGGGATCGTAGCCAACTTCTCGACGCCCGGAGCCGCCCTGCATGTCTCGGCGCCGGGCGTGAACATCCTCACGACGGATGCATCGAATGGCGGGTACAACAGCGGCGACACGGCGTGGATGAACGGCACGTCATTCGCGGCGCCGACCGTGTCGGGCGTGATCGCATTGATGCTCCAGGCCAACAAGGGCCTCGCCTATCGCGACGTCCAGGAGATTCTCGCCTACTCGGCGAAGATCACGGATGCGAGCCGCGCGAGCTGGATCACGAACGACGCCGACAATTGGAACGGCGGCGGCCTGCATAGCTCGACGGATTACGGATTCGGGCTGGTCAACGCCCATGATGCCGTGCGCATCGCCGAAACCTGGACGCTCAAATCGACATACGCGACCATGGATGTCGGCACGGCCTACGCGACGCCCGGCCAAACCATCCCTGGTCAGGGCGTCATCTACTCCGATCTCGCGATCACCCGCGCCATGGACATCGACAAGGTCGAGATCGACCTGAGGCTCAGCCATGACTGGATCGGCGACCTGCGCGTCTCGCTGATCAGCCCCGGCGGCACCGAGAGCATCCTGATCAATCGCCCCGGCGTGGTGCGCGATCAAGGCGGCGCGGGCACCGCCATGGACAACATCAATTTCACGCTGACCTCGAACCAGTTCTGGGGCGAGGATTCCGTCGGCACGTGGCGGCTGAAGGTCGAGGATGTCGGCACCGGCGGCGCGGGCCGCCTCGATTCATGGCGCCTGAACGTCTACGGCGACGACGTCGCCTACAACGACCAATACGTCTACACCGACGAATATGCCAGCTACGGCGCCAGCGCCGCACGCCGACAACTCGTCGATACCCGCGGCCTCGACACCGTCAACGCCAGCGCGGTCACCGGCAACGTCGCTTTCGATCTGCGCAGCGGCGGCACGATCGCCGGACAACAAGTCACGATCCAAGCCGGCAGCCTGATCGAGCGGCTCTATACGGGCGACGGCAACGACGCTCTGATCGGCA
>JANNTF010001213.1:0-6233 GCA_031403455.1 Alphaproteobacteria bacterium
CATCTGCCCGCAGGACCGGTTGTGCGAGGGGAATTGCGTGATCGAATTTTCAGGGCACGGCGCGGTCACCATTGGTGCGGTGGAAAAGTTCATCACCGACACCGCCTGGGACAATGGCTGGGTGGAGCCGCTGGTGCCCGGCCCCGCGCGCGGCCAATCGGTGGGCATTATCGGGTCTGGCCCGGCGGGGTTAAGCACGGCGGAATATCTGCGCACGCTTGGGTATGACGTGACGATCTATGACCGGCATGACCGTGCGGGCGGGCTGCTGACCTATGGCATTCCCGGTTTCAAGCTGGAAAAACCCGTGGTGATGCGCCGAATTGATCGGCTGGCCGCCGCCGGGATCGTATTTCAGCAGAATTTTGAGGTGGGGCGTGATGCCAGCCTGGACGATCTGCGCGCACGCCATGATGCGGTGCTGATCGCGACGGGCGTGTACAAGGCGCGCGAGATCAAGGCACCCGGCGTTGGCAGCAATGGCATCGTCGAGGCGCTGGATTATCTGATCGCATCGAACCGCAAGGGATTTGGCGATGATGTGCCGGCGTTCGATAGCGGCGCGCTGAACGCAGAGGGCAAGCATGTCGTGGTGATCGGCGGCGGCGACACCGCGATGGATTGCGTGCGCACCGCCGTGCGTCAGGGCGCCAAATCGGTGAAATGCCTGTACCGCCGCGACAAGCGCAACATGCCGGGCTCGCTGCGCGAGGTCTTCCACGCCGAAGAGGAAGGCGTCGAGTTCGTCTGGCTCTCGGCGCCCGAGGCCTTCATCGGCCGTGCGGTCAAGGGCAAGAAGGGCGGCGCCGAGTCCGTCAAGTCGGTGCGCGCACTCCGGATGCGCCTGGGAATCGCCGATGCCGCGGGTCGCCAGACTCCCGAAGCGGTGGCGGAGTCGGCATTCGACCTGCCGGCCGATCTCGTGATCAAGGCGCTCGGCTTCGATCCCGAGGATGTGCCGACTCTGTTTGCCGCGCCGGAGCTCGCGGTCACGCGCTGGGGCACGATCAAGATCGACCGGCGCACGATGATGACGTCGCTCGACGGCGTCTTCGCGGCCGGCGACATCGTGCGCGGCGCCTCGCTTGTCGTGTGGGCGATCCGCGACGGGCGCGACGCGGCGCAATCGATCCATCGCTACCTCTCCCGCCAACCGCCGGCGGAAGCCGGCGTCGCGCGTGAACTCTCGAGCATGAGTGCTTGAACCATGGCCCCTCCGCTCCGCATGACCGCGTCTCGCGCCCGCCGCAGCCTGCTCTTCGTGCCTGGCCTGCGGCCCGAGTTGCTCGCCAAGGCGGCCGCCGCCGCGCCTGACCTGGTCTGTATCGATCTCGAGGATGCCGTGGCGCCCGATCGCAAGGACGAGGCGCGCGTGAAGACCTTCGACGTCTTGGCCGCACGTGCGCCGCTCGCGCCCGAGCTGCTGATCCGGATCAACGGCCTCGCCACCCCGGCCGGACTCGAGGATCTCACCGCGCTGCTCGAATGCAAGCTGCCGCCGAGCGGGATCATGATCCCGAAGACGAAGGCGGCGGCGGAGATCCGCATTCTCGACGAGATCGTGAGCAGCGCCGCACGGCTCGACGGACTCAAATTCCACGTCATCATCGAGGCCAATGACGGGCTCGCCGATGCGATCGCGATCGCGCGGTCGAGTGCGCGCGTCGCGTCGCTGCTGTTCGGCGCGGTCGACATGTCGTCCGATCTGCGCTGCGCCAATGCCTGGGAGCCCTTGCTCTACGCGCGGTCGCGCGTCGTGCATGCCGCCGCGAGCGCCGGGATCGACGCGCTCGACGTGCCGTTCCTCGATCTCGAGGACATGGACGGTCTCGCGCGCGAGGCGGCCGGCGCGGCGGCGCTTGGATTCACCGGCAAGGCCGCCATCCACCCCAAGCAGCTCGCCGCGATCCACGAGGTCTTCACGCCGTCGGCGCTGCAGATCGCGCGCGCGCGCCGCGTCGTTGCCGCCTACGAGGCTTCCGAGTCCGGCCTCGTCGTCGTGGACGGCAAGCTCGTCGAACTCCCCGTCGTGCGCGCGATGTACCGGCTCCTCGCCGGCATCGACGCGGCGCCGCAACCGCGAGGTTAACCGACATGGTCGACCACGACGACGGTGCGCGCTTCGTGCGCGAATACGCGGCGAACGAGACCCTGCTGCGTGAGACGGGGCTCTATTCGCCCGAGGACGAGCATGATGCCTGCGGCGTCGGGCTGATCGCCGCCATCGACGGCAAGCCGCGGCGCAGCGTCGTCGAGGCGGGGCTCGCGGCGCTGAAATCGGTCTGGCATCGCGGCGCCGTCGACGCGGACGGCAAGACCGGCGACGGCGCGGGCATCCATGTCCAGATCCCGCAGGATTTCGTCCGGGACTATATCGAACGGCAGGGCGTTAAGATCGGCGCGTACAAGGTCGCGGTCGGCCAGATCTTCCTGCCGCGCAACGATCTCGACAATCAGGAGCGCTGCCGCACGATCGTCGAGACCGAGATCATCAGGACGGGCTACGGCGTGTTCGGCTGGCGCCAGGTCCCGGTCAATACGAGCGTGTGCGGCGAGAAGGGCAACGCCACGCGGCCCGAGATCGAGCAGATCATGGTGCAGAACGTGGCCGGCGCCGACGACGCGGTGTTCGAGCGCGCGCTGTTCCTCATCCGCCGGCGCATCGAGAAGCAGGTGCTCGCGGAGAACATCGCGGATTTCTACATCTGCTCGCTGAGCTGCCGCTCGGTCATCTACAAGGGCATGTTCCTCGCCGAGCAGCTCGACGCGTTCTATCCCGACCTCAAGGATCCGCGCTTCGTCTCCGCCTTCGCGATCTATCACCAGCGCTACTCGACCAACACCTTCCCGACCTGGAGCCGCGCGCAGCCGTTCCGCGTGCTTGCGCATAACGGCGAGATCAACACGCTGCGCGGCAACGTGAACTGGATGAAGAGCCACGAGACGCGCATGGATCGCGACGTCTTCGAGGGCGTGATCGAGGACATCAAGCCGATCGTGCAGCCCGGCTCCGACTCGGCGCAGATGGACAATGTCTTCGAGGTGCTGGTGCGCGGCGGCCGTTCGCTGCCGATGGTCAAGACGATGATGATCCCGCCGGCCTGGACTTTCGACCAGAAGATGCCGGCCGAATTGCGCGCGATGTATTCCTACTGCAACTCCGTGATGGAGCCGTGGGACGGGCCGGCGGCGCTGGCGATGACCGACGGGCGCTGGGTGCTCGCGGGCATCGATCGTCACGGGCTCAGGCCCTGCCGCTTCGTGATCACGGGCGATGGCTTGCTGATCGTCGGCTCGGAGACCGGCATGGTCAGGGTCGACGAGGCGGCGGTGCTGGAGAAGGGCCGCGTCGGGCCCGGCCAGATGATCGCGGTCGATCTCGAAGCGGGCCGGCTCTATCGCAATGACGAGCTGCAGATGTGGCTCGCGAAGTCGCGGCCCTTCCCGGATTGGACGAAGAACATCACTGTCATCGACGAGCTGGTGAAGAAGCACGGCCGTGAGCCGCGCGCCGAATACGATCGCGAAGGCCTGCGCCGGCGCATGGTCACGGTGGGCTGGACGATGGAAGACGTCGAGCTGCTGCTGCATCCGATGGTCGAGGACGGCAAGGAAGCGGTCGGCTCGATGGGCGACGACACGCCGCTGGCCGTGCTGTCGGACCGCTATCGGGGCTTGCATCATTTCTTCCGGCAGAATTTCAGCCAGGTCACGAATCCGCCGATCGACTCTTTGCGCGAGCGCCGGGCGATGACGTTGCGCACGCGGCTCGGCAATCTCGGCAACATCCTCGACGAGGATGAGAGCCAGTGCCGCTTGCTGCAGCTCGAGAGCCCCGTGCTGCTCAACGAGGAATTCGAGGCGATGCGCGCCTACATGGCCGACACCGCGATCGAGATCGACTGCACTTTCGATCCGGGTCCGGGCGGCGATGGCGGCCAGCGGCTGAAGGACGCGCTCAAGCGCATCCAGCGTGAGGCCGAGGACGCGGTCCGCGGCGGCGCCGTGCACGTCATCCTTTCGGACAAGCGTCTGGGCGAATTCGTGGATGGCGAAAGCTACGCGCCGATCCCGATGATCCTCGCGGCCGGCGGCGTGCACACCCATCTCGTGCGCCAGCAGCTGCGGACGTTCACCTCGCTCAACGTCCGCTCGGCGGAATGTCTCGATGTCCACTACTTCGCGGTTCTGATCGGCGTCGGCGCGACCACGGTGAACGCCTATCTCGCGCAGGAAGCGATCATCGACCGCCACACGCGCGGCCTGTTCGGCGAGCTCTCGCTCAAGGATTGCCTGAAGCGCTTCCAGAAGGCGGCCGATGAAGGCCTGCTCAAGATCATGTCCAAGATGGGCATCTCCGTGATCTCGAGCTATCGCGGCGGGCACAACTTCGAGACCATCGGACTGTCGCGCACGCTGATCTCGGATTTCTTCCCGGGCATGGCGAGCCGGATTTCCGGCATCGGGCTGGGCGGCATCCAGCGCAAGGTGCGCGAGCTGCATGCGCAGGCCTGGCGCGAGCAGGTCATCGCGCTGCCGGTCGGCGGCTTCTATCGCTATCGCCGCCAGGGCGAGGCGCATGCCTGGGAAGGCGATCTGATCCACATGCTGCAGAGCGCGGTCGCCAGCGATTCCTACCAGACCTACAGGAAATACGCCGATGCGACGCGCAGGCTGAAGCCGATCGCGCTGCGCGACCTGCTCGATTTCAAGCCCGGCCGCGCCGCCATCTCGGTCGACGAGGTCGAATCGATCACCGAGATCCGCAAGGCGCTCGTGGCGCCGGGGATCTCGCTCGGCGCGCTGTCGCCCGAGGCGCATGAGACGCTGTCGATCGCGATGAACCGCATCGGCGCCAAGTCGGATTCCGGCGAAGGCGGCGAGGATGCCGCGCGCTACAAGCTCAAGCCCAACGGCGACAACGCGTCCTCGGCGATCAAGCAGGTCGCCTCGGGTCGCTTCGGTGACACCGCCGAGTATCTCAACAATTGCCGCGAACTCGAGATCAAGGTCGCGCAAGGCGCCAAGCCGGGCGAGGGTGGCCAGCTGCCGGGCGCGAAGGTCAGCGAGCTGATCGCGCGGCTGCGCCACTCGACGCCTGGTGTCACCCTGATCAGCCCGCCGCCGCATCACGACATCTACTCGATCGAGGATCTCGCGCAGCTCATCTACGATTTGAAGCAGATCAATCCGGAGGCGCAGGTCTGCGTGAAGCTGGTCGCGCGCTCGGGCATCGGCACGATCGCGGCGGGCGTGGCCAAGGCGAGGGCCGATGTGATCCTGATCTCCGGCCATGTCGGCGGCACGGGCGCATCGCCGCAATCCTCGATCAAATATGCCGGCGTGCCGTGGGAGATGGGCTTGAGCGAGACCAACCAGGTCCTGACGCTCAATCGCCTGCGCCATCGCGTGCGCTTGCGCGTCGATGGCGGCATCCGCACCGGCCGCGACGTGGTGATCGCGGCGATGCTCGGCGCCGACGAGTTCGGCATCGGCACCGCTGCGCTGGTCGCGATGGGCTGCATCATGGTGCGTCAGTGCCACTCGAACACCTGTCCCGTGGGCGTGTGTACGCAGGACGAGAGACTGCGAGACAAGTTCGAGGGCAGTCCCGAGAAGGTCGTGGCGCTGTTCAGCTTCGTCGCGGAGGAGGTGCGCGAGATCCTCGCCGCGCTCGGCTTCAAGCGGCTCAAGGATGTCGTCGGGCGCGCCGATCTGCTCACACAAATCATGCGCGGCCATGAGTATCTCGACGATCTCGATCTCAACCCGTTGCTGGTGACCGCCGATCCCGGCGAGTTTGCGCGTCACTCGACACTGGTCGGTCGCAACGAAGTGGCCGAGACGCTCGACGAGCAGATGATCAAGGACGCGCTGCCGGCGCTCGAGGCCGGCGAGAAGATGCAACTCGCCTACAACATCCGGAACACGCATCGCGCGATCGGGACCAAGCTGTCGTCGAAGATCGTGCGCCGCTTCGGCATGGCCGGACTCAGAGAAGGCCACATCACCGTGCGGCTCAAGGGCTCCGCGGGACAGTCGCTTGGCGCCTTCGCGGTGCAGGGGCTGAAGCTCGAAGTCTCCGGCGACGCCAACGACTATGTCGGCAAGGGCCTGTCGGGCGGCCTCATCGTGGTGCGGCCGCCGGTGTCGTCGCCGCTGCAGTCGAACAAGAACACGATCATCGGCAACACCGTGCTCTATGGCGCGACCGCGGGCCGGCTCTTCGCGGC
>JANNTF010001214.1:0-6634 GCA_031403455.1 Alphaproteobacteria bacterium
GCGTTTAATCTCCAGGTAGACTTCGTTGATCAGATCGTCTTTGGTCTTGAAGTAGGTAAAGAGCGTACCATCGGCAATCCCCGCCGTCTTGGAGATCAGCGAGGCGGCGATGCCGCCGCAGAGCAGCGCCATCAGGATCGCGGGAAAGGTGAATTGCAGATCGGCGAGGCGCATCACCACGGCATCGATCCAGCCCCGGCGATAACCGCTGATCAGCCCGAGCGCGACGCCGATCGTGATCGACAGCGCGACCGCGGCGAGACCGACGCCGAGCGACAGCCGAAGTCCATGCAGCATGAGCGAGAGGAGATCGACGCCCTGCTCGTCGGTCCCGAGTGGAAACGCCGCCTGCCCGCCTTCGACCCAGGCCGGCGGCAGATGCGAGTTCATGATGCTCTGGGCCTTGAGATCGAAGGGATCCGTCGGGGAGAGCGAGCCCGCGAACAATGCGGCGAGCGCGAGCACGAGACAGATCAGCGCCGCGATCAGCGCCAAAGGCGAGCGCCGCAAACTCGCGCCGAGTCCGTCCTCGCCACCACCGCTCATGGCGCGAACGCGCTGTGACCCGCCGCCGTGCCGCGCAGCCGCGGATCGACGGCGAGGTAGAGCAGATCGACGATCAGATTGACGGACACGAAGAACGCGGCGGCGCAGATCAGATAGGCGGTCATGACCGGTATGTCGGTCCTGTCGAGCGCCTGCAGGAACAGCAGGCCGAGGCCCGGCCATTGGAAGACGAACTCGACGACCACCGAGAACGCCATCAGGAAGCCGAGCTGGATGCCGCTGATCGTGATCACCGGCACCTGCGCGTTGCGCAAGGCGTGGCGGAAATGGATGGTCCGCGCGCGAATGCCCCGCGCGCGCGCGAAGCGGATGAAATCCGCGCGCAGAATCTCGATCATGTCCGCGTGGACGAGCCGCGCGACCAAGGTCGCCTGCGCGATCGCCAGCGACACCGAGGGCAGGATCAGCGCCGCCCGCCCGCTCGGGGTGAGGAGGCCGGTGGTCCAGAAGCCGAAAGCCACCGTCGTCCCGCGGCCGAAGGAGGGCAGCCAGCCGAGCGTGACCGAGAACAGCGAGACGAGCAGCACCGCCACCACGAAAGTCGGCAGCGACAGGCCGAGGAGCGACAGCGTCATCACGGCGCGCGCCAGCGCGGTGTCGCGGCGGATCGCGGTCGCGATGCCCAAGGGAATGCCGAGCGCGAGCGACAGCAGCACCGCGACCAGCGCCAGCTCGAGCGTCGCGGGAATGCGCTCCGCCAGCACCTGCGCCACGGGCTGGCCCGTCGCGTAGGAGATTCCGAGTTCGCCCTGGAGCAGCAAGCCGATATAGCGCAGATAGCGCAGCGCGAAGGGATCATCGAGGCGCAGGCGCAGGCGCAACTCGGCGCGATCCTGCGGCGCCGCTTCGGGCCCGAGGATCATGGCCACCGGGTCGCCGGTGAAGCTCAGCAGCGCGAAGGCGATCACGCTGACCGCGATCAGAACGAAGAGCGCTTGCGCGAACCGTCCGGTGATGTGGCCCAGCATTCCGATCTGCGGCGCGGCTTAGTTGATCCGGAGCTGGTCGATCGACACGATGGCGTCCTGGCGGATGCGGCCGACGACATTCGCACGCATGCCCCAGGTCACCATCTGCGTGTGCAAATAGACGGCGTGGACATTGTCGCGCGCGAGCTGCAGCGCCTGGCGATAGAGATCATTGCGCGCGGCGGGATCGAACTCGCTCATCAGCTTGGTGACCGCCGCGTCGAACTCCAGATTGGACCAGCGCGCCCAGTTGAAGAATCCGTTCTGGCCCTGCCGCGTCATCAAGGTCGCGTGCAGCGTGTCTTGCGTGTCCTGGCCATTGGGCCCGGCGCCGATGAGATGAAAGCTCGATTCGAGCCGGGTGAGCGGCGGCACGAAGGCCGACCAGCCCTGCAGGTTGAGCGCAACCTCGACATTGATCTGCGCCAGCATCTGCGTGGCCGCGCGGCAGATCGCCTCGGTGTTCACATAGCGGTCGGACGGGCAGTTGAGCTGCACGCGAAATCCGTTGGGATAGCCCGCCTCGGCGAGCAGCTGGCGCGCGAGCGGCAGATTGGTCTCCCAGCGCTTGTCGAGATCGCGCTGGTAGCCGTTGACGCCGGGCACGGCGGCGGTGCCGATGACCTGACCATTGCCGCGCATGATCCGCTGCACGATCGCCTGGGCGTCGATGGTGTGCGCGAAGGCGCGGCGCACGCGCAGATCGCGGAACGGATTGCGGGGCAGCGGCGCGCCCTGGCGGTCCCACATCGCATTGGCTTCCTCGCGGGTGCCATCCATCTCGAACTGCATGAACAGCAGCTGCGGCGCCTGCTCCACCTTCATGCCCGCAGCCGCGCGCACGCGTTCGATGTCCTGCAGCGGCAGATCGGCGACCAGATCGATCTCGCCCGACAGCAGCGCCGCGACCCGGGTCGGCGCCGCGGCGATCTGCGTGAACACCGCCTCGGCGACGTTGCTCGTGGTCTGCCCCCACCATTGCGGATGGCGCGCCATCACGGTGCGCTGCGTGTCGTGCGAGCGCAGCATCATGATGCCCGTGCCGTTGGCATTGCGCTGCGCGTGGAAATCGCCGCCGGTCGCGGCGAGGTCATGCGCCTTCTCGGCGCCGTGCTTGCGCGCCCACGCCTCGCTCATGATCTGCAGCCGCGCCATCTTGCGCGGCAGCAGCGGATCGGGCGCCTTGGTGACGACGTCGATGGTCTGCGCATCGACGATCTCGATGCGATCGATTGGCCCCGCGAAGGCCGACCAGAAACGCCCGGCGCGCGCGCGATCGATCGAGAACACGACGTCGCTCGCGAGCAGGGCGCTGCCATCGTGGAAACGCACATCGGGGCGCAATTTGAATCGCCACACCAATCCGCCGCGATGCTCCCAGCTCAGCGCCAGTCCGGGCTGCATGCCGAGATCGGCGTCGATCCGCACCAGCGATTCGTAGATCTGCGTCATCACCATCTGCGTGACGAAATCGTTGGTCGCGTGCGGGTCCATGGTCAGCAGCGGCGCCGAGGCGGCGAAGCGCAGCGTCTGCGCGCCGGCGGGCAGCGCCATGACGGCCAAACTCACGCCGACGATCGCAACCGCGCATTTCAGGCTCTTCTTCATCACCAAGATCCCCCGCGTCACCGAGCCGCTTCACGTCCACCATAATGCGGTCACACCGGGCCGGGTAGCCAAGACACGCGTCCGGGACCTACCATTCCAGGCATGCGCGTGTTGCTGGTCGAGGATAATGAGCGTCTGCGCGAGTTGACGCGCAAGCAGCTGCAGGGCGCGGGCTTCGCCGTCGATGCGGTCGGCGATCTCGACAGCGCGGGCGCCGCGATCGAGACCACGCGCTTCGATGCCATCGTCCTCGATCTCGGCCTGCCCGATGGCGATGGCGGGAGCCTGCTCAAGCAGCTACGCGGCCGCAACGACACCACGCCGGTGCTCGTGCTCACGGCGCGCGACGCGCTGGATGATCGTGTCGCGCATCTCGACGCCGGCGCGGATGATTATCTGGTCAAGCCCTTCGCCGCCGCCGAACTTGCGGCACGGTTGCGCGCGTTGTTGCGGCGCCCCGGACACACGCTCGGCGACACGCTCCTGCTCGCCGACATCCGCTTCGACGTCACCGCGCGTACCGCGCATGTGCGCGACCAGGCCCTGAACCTGGCGCGCCGCGAGGCGGCTTTGCTCGAGCTGTTCATGCGCCGACCCGCGCGCGTCGTCACCAAGGCGGAGATCGAACGCGCGATCTACGGCTTCGACGACGAGGTCACGGGCAATACGATCGAGGTTCTGATCCACCGGTTGCGCAAGCGCCTCACCGATGCTGGCAGCCGCGCCGGCCTGGAGACGCTGCGCGGCATCGGCTATCTGCTGCGCGATCCGACCGCATGAAGGAACCCGCGCCGAGCCTGCTGTGGATGATCGGCACGCGGATGCTGACCGTGACGCTGGTCTGGCTCGCGCTGATGATCGTCTTCGTGCAATCCGAAGTCGATCGCAACGCCCGCGATCTGCGTGCACGGGCGCTGGAAGGCGTCGCGCGCACGCTCGCCGCGGAGCTGGTCTTCGATACGGCTGCCGGGTTGCATTTCACGCTGCCGCCCAGCGCGCAGCCCGTGGGATATGATTTCGTGGTGCGTGGCCCGGACGCGCGCACGCTGGCATCAGCCGGGGGCACAGCTTTGTCCTTTCCCGTCCCGACGCGATCGCCTGCATCGCCAGCGCTCGATCCGCAGCTCGCGCAACCGTTGCCGCGCGATATCGAGACGCTGTCGATGCTGCTGCCCGAAGGCCGCACCGGCCTCGGGCTGGTACTTTGGGTCGATACCAAGATCGGCCTCGCCTCGATCCTCGTCGCGGAGGACCTGACTCATCCCACGCTGCTGCTCGAAGACCTGGTCAATCAGTTCTTCGTCAGGGTCGGCTGGATCCTCGTACCGGGAGTCGGATTGCTCCTGCTCGTCTGCCTGCTCACCATCCGGGCCGAGCTGCGGCCCATCGAGCACGTCGCCGCGGTCGCCGAGACGATCGGACCGTACAGCACCGGTGTCCGCCTTCCCGACCGCTTCATCCCGAGGGAGGTTATGCCGCTGATCGAGACCGTCAACGCGGCGCTCGACCGCATCGATCGCACCGTCTCGGCGCAGCGTGAGTTCACCGCCGATGCCGCGCATGAACTCAAGACACCGCTGGCGGTCATGCGCGCTCAGCTCGAGGCGATGCCGCACGATGCCGCCACGGATGCCCTGCGCAAGGACGTCGAGACCATGTCGCGGCTGGTCGCCCAGCTGCTGCGTCTCGCCGAGGCCGATCAGCTCACCGTCGCGCCGGAAGCGCGCGCCGATCTCGCGGCAATCGCCCGCGAAGTGACGGCCGCGATCGCGCCCTTGGCGCTTGCGCATCAACGTTCGGTCTCGCTGGTCGGTGGCGAACTCGCGGTGCCAGTCAATGGATTGGTGGGACCGTTGACGCAGGCGATGCGCAATCTCGTCGAGAACGCGCTGCGGCACACGCCGCAAGGCTCGACCGTGGCGGTCAGCGTGGGCGCCGACAGGACGCTGAGCGTGCGTGACCATGGACCCGGCATTTCGGACGATGACCGGCAGCATCTCTTCCAGCGCTTCTGGCGCAAGGGACGCAGCGCGGATGGCGCCGGCCTCGGCCTCGCCATCGTGGCGAAGATCATGGAAGCGCATGGCGGTCAGGTCGAAATCGACACGGCGCCTGGCGGCGGCGCGCTCTTCCGGCTGCGCTTCAGGCCTGGGAGCGCGGCGGCCGAGTGAGGCCGACGCGCGCACTTGGAAGTCGAACGGGGCCCCGGCGTGACGCCGAGGCCCCGTCGTTCATGCGCGCTTCGTCGTCCGCGACGTTTCCTCGCCGCGAAAGGTGAGGATATCGCGGTCCTTGGTCTCCGGAATGAAGAAGAACCCGATGATCGCGGTGCCGACCGCCACCACGATCGGGTACCAGAGGCCGTAGTAGATGTCACCGGTCTGCGCGACCATCGCAAAGGACGTGGCCGGCAGCAATCCACCGAACCAGCCATTGCCGATGTGATAGGGCAACGACATCGCGGTGTAGCGGATACGCGTCGGAAACAATTCGACGAGAGCGGCGGCGATCGGCCCGTAAACCATCGTGACGTAGATCACGAGGATCGTCAGGATCAGGATCAAGGTCAGCGCCTGAGCGCTGAAGATGTCGAAGAAGTGCGCCGCCTTGATGATCGAGCTGTTGCTCGCCCCGGGATAGCCGCCCGCAGTGATCGCCGCGCCGAGATCCCTGGCGAAATTCGCGTCCGCGACCGCGAGTTCCTTGCCCGCGACCGTGACTGTCGCTTTGGCGCCCGCGGGCTGCGCAACGACCTTGTACATCACCGCGCTGCGCGCGAGCGCCGCCTTGGCGATGTCGCAGCCTGAAGTGAACTTGGCCGTGCCCACGGGGTTGAACTGGAACGAGCATTCCGCGGGATCGACCTTGACCACGACTTCAGTCTTCGTCTGCGCCGCATGCAGTGCCGGATTCGCCGTCGCCGTCATCCAGTAGAACAGCGGGAAGTAGGTGAGCGCCGCGATCAGGCAGCCGCCGAGGATGATCGGCTTGCGGCCGATCCTGTCGGACAGCGTGCCGAAGGCGATGAACCCGCCGGTACCGAGGATGAGCGACCAGGCGATCATCACATTCGCCGTCAGGATGTCGACCTTGAGGATCGATTGCAGGAAGAACAATGCGTAGAACTGGCCGGTGTACCAAACCACCGCCTGTCCGGCCGTGAGGCCAAGCAGCGCCAGCAGCGCGACCTTGGCGTTCTTCCATTGGCCGAATGCCTCGGAGAGCGGCGCCTTCGACTGCGTGCCCTCTTCCTTCATCTTCTTGAAGGCCGGGGATTCCTGCATCTGCAGCCGGATATAGACCGACACCAGCAGCAGGAAGAACGAGATCAGGAACGGGATGCGCCAGCCCCAGGCGGCGAAATCCTTGTCGCCGAGATAGAGGCGTGTCGACAGGATCACCATGAGCGAGAGCAGCAGACCCAGCGTCGCCGTGGTCTGGATCCAGCTGGTGAAGAAGCCGCGGCGGCCCTGCGGCGCGTGCTCGGCGAC
>JANNTF010001215.1:0-2240 GCA_031403455.1 Alphaproteobacteria bacterium
CTCGCCCACGCCCGCGGCTTCCAGCGCCGCCACGTCCATTTGCTGATGGGTCGTGCTCGCGGGATGGATCACCAGCGACTTGGCATCCCCGACATTCGCGAGATGCGAGAACACGCGCAGCGCTTCGATGAAGCGGCGACCAGCCACACGGCCGCCCTTGATGCCAAAGCTGACCATCGATCCGCATCCCTCCGGCATCAGTCTCGCCGCCAGCGCGCGATCGGGGTGCGATGTCAGCTCGGGATAGTTCACCCAGGCCACTTCGGGCGCGGCGGACAGGAAGGCGACGATCTTGCGCGCGTTCTCGACATGCTGGCGCATCCGCAGCGGCAGGGTCTCGACGCCCTGCAGGATGTGGAACGCATTGGTGGGACTCATGCAGGCGCCGAAATCGCGCAAGCCCTCGGCCCGCGCGCGCATCACGAAAGCCGCCGGGCCGAACTCCTCCGCGAAGTCGAGCCCGTGATAGCCGGCATAGGGTTCGGTCAAGGTCGGGAATCTGCCTGACGCCTCCCAGTCGAATTGTCCCGAATCGACGAGCACGCCACCGATCGCCACGCCGTGTCCCCCGAGCCATTTCGTCGCCGAGTGCATCACGATGTCGGCGCCCTGCGTGAAAGGACGAAACAGCGCCGGGGTGGCAAAGGTATTGTCGATCATCAACGGCACGCCCGCATCATGGGCAATCCCAGCGATCACCGCGATGTCGAGCACCTCGAGCCCGGGGTTGCCCAGCGTTTCGCCGAAGACGAGCCTGGTCTGCGGGCGGATCGCCGCGCGAAACCCCGCGTGGTCGCGTGGCTTGACGAAGCTCGTCTCGATGCCGAAGCGCGGCAATGTGTGCGTGAAAAGATTATGGGAGCCGCCGTAGATCGATGCGGAGGACACGATGTGACCGCCCTGCCCCATCAGCGTGACGATCGCCAGATGCAGCGCCGCCTGACCGCTTGCGGTGCAGATGGCGCCGACGCCGCCTTCGAGCGCCGCGATGCGTTCCTCCAGCACGGCGACCGTGGGGTTGGAGATGCGCGAATAGATGTGCCCGGGGCGTTCAAGATTGAACAGCGACGCCGCGTGATCGACACCTTGGAACACGAAGGACGTCGTCTGGTAGATCGGCACCGCGCGTGCGCCGAAGACCGGGTCCGGGTGCTGGCCGGCGTGCAAGCTCAGCGTATCGAAGTGCAGGAATTTCGGGTCAGCCATGCCGGGTGGACCTCGGAGATAGAGCACAGGCGCAGGAATCTAGGCAAACACCGCTGGCCACTCAACGCCGGCCCGCCGCGTGCGCAATGGTGGATCTCAGGCCGATCCAGTCATTGCGCGGTCCATGCGCCATCGACTGGCAGCGCGGCGCCCCTGATCTGATCGGCGGCAGGCGAACACAGATACACGGCCAGTTGCCCGAGCGCGTCGGGTGTCACCGCTTCCGCCGACGGCATCTTCTCGGAGAGCAGTCGCAGCTTGGCCTCGTCATGCGCGACGCCCTCGCGCTGGGCGCGATCGGCAATCTGCTTCTCGACCAGCGGGGTCATGACCCACCCCGGACAAATTGCGTTGCAGGTCACGCCGGTGCGGGCTGTCTCGAGCGCGGCCACCTTGGTCAAGCCGATCAACCCGTGCTTGGCGGCGACATAAGCGGATTTCTGCGCCGATCCCACCAGCCCGTGGACCGATGCGACATTGATGATCCGACCCCAGCCACGCGTCTTCATCCCGGGAAGCGCGGCGCGCATGGCATAGAACGCGGCAGAGAGATTGATCGCGATGATCAGTTCCCACTTCTCTGGCGGGAACGCCTCGATATCGGCGGTGTGCTGGATACCGGCATTGTTCACGAGGATGTCGACGCGGCCGAATTGCCGTTCAGCCTCGGCGATCATGGCCGCGATCTGCTCCGGCTTCGACATGTCGGCGCCCGAGAACCCGACGCGGACCGCATGGGTCTTCGCCAGACTGGCCCGCGACGCCTCGATCGCGGCGGCATCGCCAAGCCCGTTCAGCATGATCGCGGCGCCCTCGCGCGCCAGAGCCGTCGCGATCGCAAGTCCAATACCGCTCGTCGAGCCGGTGACAACCGCAACCTTGCCGGTAAGAGCCATCGTCAGTTTCTCCTCGAGGAACGGGTTGGGACGACGCGAGCGCGTGCTGCCGCGCAGTGTGACACCACTGCCGGCGCCGCTCCGTCAGGTTTTCTTGAACAACAGATCGGCAGCGGATTTCTGCGCCTGCTTGGCTTT
>JANNTF010001216.1:0-1475 GCA_031403455.1 Alphaproteobacteria bacterium
GCGGCCTCGACAGCCACCGCTGCCCGTGGTCCGTGCAAGTCGACGCGCTCGAGCATCGGGACGAGACGCGGATCCGCATCGACGCAGATATCGATCCCCCGGGCGGCGGCCGCGGGCGCGAAGCGCAGGAAGAAGAGCTGATCGCCGATGCCTTGCTCGCGGCGCAAGAGCACCGATTTCGGTGTCGCCTCGAGCGGCCATGCAATACTCGGCGCCGCGAGCGGACGGCCACTGCGAAAACGGTAACTCGCCCAGCCCCGCGAGAGCGCGCCGCTGCAGAACAGCGCCTTGGCATGGTTCTCATGAATATCGGCATCGGCGGCGCCGAGTTGGATGGCGCGCGCGAAGCAGCTTGCTGCGCGGTCGTAATCCTCGCGTTCGGCATGCACAGCGCCGAGATTGTTGTGCGCCGACGCGTAGCTCGGTGCCAGCGCGATCGCGCGCGCATGGGCTTGCGCCGCCAGATCGAGCGATCCCGCCTGACGTCGCGCCACACCGAGATTGTTCCAGTAGCTCGCGACACGTGGCGCCGTGCGCACCGCGCGCTCCATCCAGCTCATCGCCGTCGTGACGTCGCGGCGCGCCAGCGCGACCAGACCGCGCAGCTGCAGCACATCGGGATGCTCGCGACCACCGCGCGAGGCGGCATCGAGCCACACGCTCGCCTCATCCAGCGCCCCGCGTCCGTAAGCCGAAAGCGCCGCCGTCAGCGCCTCCTTCAGCGCATGACCGGCACCCGCCGCGCTCACCGCCAGCGCTCCGCCAGCGACGTGCCGAGCGCGGACAGCGCGCAACTCCAGTCGCCGCCGCGGCGCTCATGATAGGCCCGGCTCCATGGATACCAAGGCACCACGCCGTCGGCCGTCTTGCGCCACCGCCAATCCATCGGAAAGGGCACCAGCACGTCCGAGCCCAGACCCACACCGCAGCGCAAATGAACATTCGCGTTGCTGACCCCGACATAGAAATCCAGCGCCGCCATCACCGCCAGCATCGATTCCAGATCGTCGTTCCACGCGCTCAGATCCAGGACAGGACGACCCACCGCAGCCTCCAGCGCGCGATGCTCGCCGCCGCGCGGCAGGCGCTGCACCGAAACGATGCTGCCGCCACACGGCCGCAGCAATCCCCCCAACGCATCGAGCGCGATCTCCTTCGTCGTGTCCCGACCCAGCAGCAATCCGCCCGCGCGCCACGTCACCCCGACCCAGGGCCGCGGCAATGCGCCAAGAACCGAACCAACCCGCGCCATACGATCCGCCAGAACACGCAACGCCAATGGCGCAACGATCCCGTCATCGCCCATCCCCAGCAACCAGGGGAGATCCGCGGCTGCGGCCTCGACAGCCACCGCTGCCCGTGGTCCGTGCAAGTCGACGCGCTCGAGCATCGGGACGAGACGCGGATCCGCATCGACGCAGATATCGATCCCCCGGGCGGCGGCCGCGGGCGCGAAGCGCAGGAAGAAGAGCTGA
>JANNTF010001217.1:0-7865 GCA_031403455.1 Alphaproteobacteria bacterium
GTGCTCATGATCACGAGGCTGCCCAGGCCTACGACCGCCATCGGGAGAGATACCTGGCGCGTTACCGGATCCGCGTGCTGCGCTTCGTCAACGACGATGTCGAGACGAACCTCGCTGGCGTGGTCGCGGAGATCGAAGCCGTGCTTGATCGTTGAGTCACCACCCCGCGCGGCTTCGCGCGCTGCCCCTCCTCGAGTCGAGGAGGGGCGACGAGAACTGCCTGGCGTCTCGTTCCGGAGATGTGTGCATGCCGTAGCTCGAGTCGAGGAGGGGCGACGAGGGTCACGGCGTGTTGCGACGTTTCTGCTGCGGTTCGGGGCGGGGAGCGCGCCATCAGCGTCGCAACGAAAAGGGGCGACGCTCGCGCGCCGCCCCTCGTTTCGTCGTTTCTGCGTCGGAGGTTACTCGCCGCCGGAACGCGGTTCGCGGCCTTCCCGGCCTTCGCGCGGTTCGCGGCCCTCGCGGGGTTTCTCGAACTGGTCCGAGAGATCCGCGCCGGTCGCCTGGTCGACGCGCTTCATCGACAGCTTGACCTTGCCGCGCTCGTCGAAGCCGATCAGCTTGACCTTCACCGCGTCGCCGACATTGACGACATCGGTGGTCTTCTCGACGCGCTTGGGCGCCAGCTCCGAGATGTGCACGAGCCCATCGCGGCTGCCCATGAAGTTGACGAAGGCGCCGAAATCCATCGTCTTGACCACCTTGCCGGTGTAGATCGCGCCCATCTCCGGCTCGGCGACGATGCCCTTGATCCAGTCGATCGCCTGCTGCGCCTTCTCGGCCTCGGAGGACGCGACCTTGATCGTGCCGTCATCCTCGATGTCGATCTTGCAGCCCGTGACTTCGGTGATCTCGCGGATCACCTTGCCGCCCGTGCCGATCACTTCGCGGATCTTCTCCTTCGGGATCATGAAGGTCGTGATCCGCGGGGCGTTGCGGCTGACTTCGCCGCGCGCTTCCGCCAGTCCCTTGGCCATCTCGCCGAGGATATGCAGGCGGCCGTCGCGCGCCTGACCGAGCGCGGTCTGCATGATCGCCTCGTCGATCGACGTGATCTTGAGGTCCATCTGCAGCGAGGTGACGCCGATCTCCGTGCCGGCGACCTTGAAGTCCATGTCGCCGAGATGATCCTCGTCGCCGAGGATGTCGGAGAGCACCGCGATGCCCTGGTTCTCCTTGATCAGCCCCATCGCGATGCCCGCGACCGGACGAGTCAGCGGAACGCCCGCATCCATCAGCGCGAGCGAGCCGCCGCACACCGTCGCCATCGACGATGAACCGTTCGACTCGGTGATCTCTGAGACGACGCGCAGCGTGTACGGGAACTTGTCCTTCGCCGGCAGCACCGGCCGGATCGCGCGCCAGGCGAGCTTGCCATGGCCGATCTCGCGCCGTCCGGGCGAACCCATGCGCCCGGTCTCGCCGACCGAGTATGGAGGGAAGTTGTAGTGCAGCAGGAAATGCTCGCGATACTCGCGCTCGAGCGCATCGATGATCTGCTCGTCATCGCCGGTGCCGAGGGTGGCAGTGACCAGCGCCTGCGTCTCGCCGCGGGTGAACAGCGCCGAACCGTGCGTGCGCGGCAGGATGCCGACCTCGGTCACGATCGGACGCACCGTCCGCGTATCGCGGCCGTCGATGCGCCTTCCGGTCTCGAGGATGTTGAGGCGGACGATGTCGGCCTCGAGATCCTTGAACACGCCGCCGACCACGGCGAGCTCCGCCGGCTTGTCGGCGAACATCGCTTGCGCCTTCTTCTTCACGGCGGCGACGGCGTCCTGGCGTTCCTGCTTGGGCACGATGCGATAGGCGGTGGCGAGGTCGCCACGCAGCGCCTGCGTGATCGTCGCCTTGACCGTCGCGATCTCGGCCGGCGCCGGCGGCACCGTGAACGGGTCCTTGGCGGCGCGCTCGGCCAGCGAGATGATCGCGTCGATCACCGGCTGGAAGGAGCGATGACCGAACATCACGGCGCCGAGCATGATCTCCTCGGAGAGTTCCTTGGCTTCCGATTCGACCATCAACACGCCTTCCTGGGTGCCCGCGACGACGAGGTCGAGGGTCGAGGTCGGCACGTCTTCCATCGGCGGATTGAGCGTGTACTGGCCATCGACATAGCCGACGCGCGCGGCGGCGATCGGTCCGAGGAACGGCACGCCGGAGATCGTCAGCGCGGCGGAGGCCGCGACCATCGCGACGATGTCGGGATCGTTCTCGAGGTCATGACTGAGCACGGTGCAGATGACCTGCACCTCGTTGCGGAAGCCGTCGGCGAAGAGCGGCCGGATCGGCCGGTCGATCAGCCGCGAGGTGAGGACTTCCTTCTCCGTCGGGCGTCCCTCGCGCTTGAAGAAGCCACCGGGGATCTTGCCCGCGGCCGAGGTCTTCTCCTGGTAGTGGACGGTCAACGGGAAGAAGTCGATGCCCGGCTTGGGTGATTTCGCGAACACGACGGTGGCGAGCACCACGGTGTCGCCGTAGCGCGCGACCACCGAGCCGTCGGCCTGGCGCGCGATCTTGCCGGTCTCGAGCACGAGCTTGCGCCCGCCCCAATCGAGCTCCTTGCGATGAACTGTGAACATGTCTTGAGTTTCCTTCCAACCTACGGACGATGAAACGCGCGCATGCGTTCACGCGCGCGCATGACGAGGCCGGGCGCCCATATGGCGGCCCGCGGAACCTGCGTCTCGGACAGTGACAGAGAGAAGATCGGACTGCGCCCGCGAGCGTAGGTGTGCTCTCGCGGGGTGATGTGAGTCGACGTGACGGCGCGCGAGGCTGTCAACGAATCCGATCCTTCGCGCGCTCTTCTCACCACTCGTCTTGGTGTCGAACCAGGCGTCAACGCCTCAATCCGAGTCTCTCGACGAGCTGCTCGTAGCGCTTCTGTTGCGTGCGCTTGAGATAATCGAGCAAACGACGCCGCTGGCCGACCATCATGAGCAGGCCGCGGCGTGAGTGGAAATCCTTGCTGTGGGTCGAGAGGTGGTCGCTGAGGTTCTTGATCCGCTCCGTGAGGAGCGCGACCTGAACCTCGGGCGAACCCGTGTCGCCCTCTTTCTGGGCGAAGCTCTTGACCACTTCCGTCTTGCGTTCGGCGCTAATCGACATCGTCATCGTCTCCTTCATCAGCTGCGGTTGAGGACGCGCAGTGGCTTCACCTGTCCGCCGTCGATCCGGGCCAAAGCAACGACCAGATCGTCCGCCAAAACCGCGATCGTGCGGTCCGGCGGCAGTGCAGACAGATGCAACGCTGCACGCGGCAGCTGCACGGCCCGGCCTTGCCTCAGTGGCTCGGCTTCGGCCCCAGTCATGGCGAGCGCCGGGATGTCGTCCAGCGCCGTCTCGACCGGTTGCAGATGCGCGCGCGGCGTATAGCCCGCGCCCTCGAGCTTAGCCAGGGAAATCGCCGCCGCGAGATCGAACGGGCCCACCCGCAGCCGCACCAGCTCATCGATGAAGCCGAGGCTCCCAACCCGTTGCGCGATGTCGCGGCCGAGAGACCGGATATAGGTCCCTTTGCCGCAGACGGTTTCGAAGATCGCGCGGTCCGCGCTCGGCATGTCCAACAGCCTCAGGCTGTCGATGCGGATCGGGCGCGCCGGCAGCACCACGATTTCGCCCGATCTCGCGCGGGCGTAGGCGGGGCGGCCGGCTTGTTTGATCGCGGAATAGGCCGGCGGGATCTGCAGCGTCTCGCCCAGGAAGGCGTCCAGCACGGCCTCGATCGCGCCGCGCGCGGGACGGACCGGCGATGTTCCCGTCACCGCGCCCTCCGCGTCGTCGGTGTCGCGCGTCTCGCCCCATCGAATGCCGAATCGATAGGTCTTCGCGCCGCCCATCACATGGTCCACGAGCTTGGTCGCCTCGCCGAAAGCGAGGACGAGCACGCCGCTCGCCAGCGGATCGAGGGTGCCGCAATGCCCGGCCTTGGCCGCCCCGAGGGCGCGGCGCACGCGTCCGAGCGCCTGGGTCGAGGTGATGCCCAGCGGTTTGTCGAGGACGAGAAACCCGTCGAGCTTCTCGCCCCGTCGCTTCACGTCTCGTCCGTCTCGCCCGGATCGCGCTTCGCCGCCGTGGAGCGCAGCAGCTTCTCGATGCGCGTGCCTTCGTCGAAGGAGACGTCGAGTTCGAAATGCAGCTGGGGCGCATGGCGCAGCTCCACACGCCGCGCCACTTCCGAGCGCAGAAAGGCGGCGGCGCGCTTGAGGGCGGGCAGGATCTTGTCCGCGTCGCCACCACCCAGCGGCAGGACGAAGGCGGCGGCATGCTTGAAATCCGGCGACAGCCGGACCTCGCTCACCGTGATGCTGGCGCCGACCAGTTCGGTGTCGCGCAGATGCCCTTCGGCGAGCGCTTCGATCAGGGCGCGGCGGATGAGCTCGCCCGCGCGCAGCTGGCGATGCGACGGGCCGGTACTCGCTTTCGAGTTCTTGCGCATGGTTTGCCTCGAGTCACGGCTCGCGGAATCGGTGGCTCAGAGAACGCGCGCGACCTCCTCGATCTCGAACGCCTCGATGATGTCGCCGGCGCGGACGTCCTGGTAATTCTCGAACGCCATGCCGCATTCGTAGCCGGACTGGACCTCGCGGACCTCGTCCTTGAAGCGGCGCAGCGTCTTGAGCGTGCCCTCGTGGATGACGACGTTGTCGCGCAGCAATCGGACCTTGGCGCCGCGCTTGACCATGCCCTCGGTGACCATGCAGCCCGCGACCTTGCCGGACTTGGACACCTCGAAGATCTGCCGGATCTCCGCGTTGCCGAGGAAGTTCTCGCGCAGGCTCGGCTTGAGCATGCCCGACAGCGCGGCTTTGATGTCGTCGATGATGTCGTAGATGATCGAGTAGTAGCGGATCTCGACACCGTCGCGCTTGGCGATGTCGCGCGCCTGAACCGTGGCGCGAACGTTGAAGCCGACGATCAGGCCGGCGGACGCCTTGGCCAGCGCGACGTCGCCCTCGGTGATCGCGCCGACGGCGCCATGCAGGACGCGCGTCTTGACCTCGTCGGTGCCGAGCTTGGTGATCGAGGCGGTGATCGCCTCGATCGAGCCCTGCACGTCGGCCTTGACCACGACGCCGAGTTCCTTGGCGACCACGCCTTCCTGGATCTTGGTGAACATGTCCGCGAGCGTGGTGCGCGCCGAACCGCCGACGCGCACGTCGCGCGCGCGCTTCTGGCGGAACGAGGTGATTTCCCTGGCGCGGGCTTCCGATTCGACGACCGCGAAATCGTCACCGGCCGACGGCGTGCCGTCGAGGCCGACGATCTCGACCGGAGTCGAAGGCCCGGCCTCCTTGATCTGCGCGCCGGTGTAATCCATCAGCGCGCGGACCTTGCCCCATTCGGAGCCGGCCACGACGATGTCGCCGACCCGCAGCCGGCCCTTCTGGACCAGCACTGTCGCCACCGCGCCGCGGCCGCGTTCGAGCTTCGCCTCGATCACGGCGCCGGCGGCCGCACGATCCGGATTGGCCTTGAGGTCGAGCAGCTCGGCCTGCAGCAGGATCGCGTCCTCGAGCTTGTCGAGATTGAGTTTCTTGAGCGCCGAGACTTCGACCGCGAGCACGTCGCCGCCATAGCCTTCGAGCGCGACGTCGTGCTGCAGCAGATCGACCCGGATCTTGTCGGGATTGGCGTCGCCCTTGTCGATCTTGTTGATCGCCACGATCATCGGCACTTTCGCGGCCTTGGCGTGGCTGATGGCTTCGATCGTCTGCGGCTGGATGCCGTCATCGGCGGCGACGACGAGCACGACGATGTCGGTCACCGAGGCGCCGCGCGCGCGCATGGCGGTGAATGCCTCGTGGCCGGGCGTGTCGAGGAAGGTGATCTTGCGACCGTCCTTCGCCACGACCTGATAGGCGCCGATATGCTGCGTGATGCCGCCGGCCTCGTGCTTGGCGACGTCGGCCGTGCGCAGGGCGTCGAGCAGCGAGGTCTTGCCGTGGTCGACATGGCCCATGATCGTGACGACCGGCGCGCGCGGCAGGATCGACGCGTCGCTGTCGTCGCCGTCACCGATGCCGATCTCGACGTCGGATTCCGACACGCGCTTGAACTTATGGCCGAACTCGCCGACCACCAGCTCGGCCGTATCGGCATCGATGCTCTGATTGATGGTCGCCATCACGCCCATCTTCATCAATGTCTTGACCACATCGACGCCGCGCTCGGCCATGCGGTTGGCGAGCTCCTGCACCGTGATGGCTTCGGGAATGACCACGTCGCGCACGATCTTTGCCTGTGCCGTCTGAGTTCCGACATTGCCTTGCCGGTCTTTCGCCGCGCGGCGCTTGATCGCGGCGAGTGAGCGCGCGCGAATCTGATTGTCGTCCGACAATGCCTGTTGCAACGACACCTTGCCCATCGGCCGGCGCGCTTCCTCGGCGCGGCGGGTGCCGAGGGCGGGCTTCTTGGCCGGGATGATCGGCGCGCCGGGGCGGCGCGGCCGCGCCTTGTCGTCGTCGTCTTCGGCCGCGCTGGGCGTCGCGGCACCCAGCTTGGCGACCGCCGCTTTGGCGGTGGCGTCCGCGGTCTTGCGACGGACGGCATCTTCCTCGGTCTGCTTGCGACGCGCTTCCTCTTCGGCCTTGCGCTTCTCTTCCTCGGCCTTGATGCGCAGCGCTTCTTCGTTTCTGACTCGCTGCTCCTCCTCGGCCAGGCGGCGCGCGTCGTCCTCGACCTTGCGACGATTCTCTTCTTCGACCGTCCGGCTCGTATCGGGTTCGTCGCGGCGCTTGGCGTCTTCGACACGCTGCTGATGATGGGCGGTCTTCAGCGCGCGCTGGCGCGCGGCGCGTTCCTCATCGGTCAGGACGCGCAGGACGGCCGGCTTGGCCGGCGCGCGGATGATGGTCGGCGCGCTCGGTGCCGTTGGCGTCGGCGCGTCCCCCGTGCGGAGCGTTGGCGCGGGTGTCGCCCCGGGTGGCAGGACGCGCTTTTTCTTGACCTCGACGGTTACCGTCTTGGTGCGGCCATGCGGGAAGCTCTGGCGGACTTGCGCGGTTTCACCGCCGCGCGGATCCACCCGCGAGGTTCCGGGCTTGGCGAGGCCAAGCCGCTTCTTGGTGTCCGGTTCGTTGGTGTCCGTCATCGTCGAGTCCGATCGAAACGTCTTCAGGTGGGTGAGAAGGGGCGGCGAAAGCCGGCGAGACGCGTGGCCTCCGCGGCGATTCGTTTTGCCCAGCTCGCGTCGATGATGCCGACGTGAACCAGGGTATCGCGCGCGAATACATAGGCGAGTTCGTCGCGGGTCAGAACGGTGGCCCGGGGAATCTCGGGGCCGGCCATGCGCTCGCTGCCCCCCCGGCTGGCGTCGACGGCTTCGACGACGAGAACGAGGGTTCCGCGCGTATAGGCGATATTGGTCTTCTCGAACCCTGCGATCGCGGCGCCGGCGCGGCGCGCGAGACCGAGCCAGTCGATCAGCCGGCGCAGCAGCGCGGCTTCCACACGGTCCGCCAAATTCGGATCGATGACCACCGGCGCGCGCGCGGCACGCGCGAAAGCCTTGCGCGCGATCGCGATCTCCACGGCGTGGCGTTGCGCCGTGACCCAAATCCCGCGGCCGGGCAGCGTGGCCGCGACATCGGGCACCAGGCCGAGCTGCGGATCGGGCGCCACCACGAAGCGGATCATCTGCTCGCGCGGCAGCACGGTTCCGGTCGCGATGCAGCGACGCAGCGTGTCATCGACCAACACGTCCTCGGCCGACTCGGGGTCGGCGTACGCGTTGTCGGTGTCCATGACCGCGGCTGCGTTCATCTTGTTACTTCTTCTCCTCATCCGTGAACCAATGCGCGCGCGCCTTCATGATGATCGCGTTCGCGGTTTCCTCGGACATCTCGTCCTTGCTGACGATC
>JANNTF010001218.1:0-1205 GCA_031403455.1 Alphaproteobacteria bacterium
GTGCTCATGATCACGAGGCTGCCCAGGCCTACGACCGCCATCGGGAGAGATACCTGGCGCGTTACCGGATCCGCGTGCTGCGCTTCGTCAACGACGATGTCGAGACGAACCTCGCTGGCGTGGTCGCGGAGATCGAAGCCGCGCTTGATCGTTGAGTCACCACCCCGCGCGCTTCGCGCGCTGCCCCTCCTCGAGTCGAGGAGGGGCGACGAGTGCAGGCTGGTGTGAGCCCGGAGGAAGTGTGCATCCCGTAGCTCGAATGAGGAGGGGCAGCGTGGCCCAGCCGCGCGGGGTGATGAGCGCAGCTGCACGACCGTCAGCCCTTCTTCAGGTTCCAGAACACGATGTCGGGCCCGGGCGCGACATTGGTGATCGTCTTGCGCCAGACTTTCGGCCACGCGAACTGGCCGACATTCACGAACGGAATCGACTCGTAGTAGCGGGTCTGGATCGCCTCCACGATCGACTTCTTCTCGCCGTCTGTGGCCGCGCTGCCGAACGAGACGCGCAGCTTCTCGAGCTCCTCGTCGCACGCCCAGCCGTTCCAGTTCTTGCCGTCGCAGGGCGTCGCCATTGCGAAATTCGTCAGCGGGTTGAAGAACAGCATGCCAGGTGCGGCGGTGGTGTAGAGGTTCCACCCCGGCGAGCCGGCGCCCGGCGGCTCCTTGCGCTGCTGGCGGGTCGACAATGTGCCCCAATCGATCAGCTGGAGATCGACGTTGATGCCGGCGTCCCGCATGTTCTGCGCGGTGACGATGCCGATCGCGTTCAGATACGCGATGTCGGTCGGCGCCATCAGCACGACAGGCTCGCCCTTGTAGCCCGCCTCCTGCAGCAGCTGCTTCGCCTTCGCGACATCGCGCTTGGCGAAGGGCTGCGTGCCGACCATGGTCTCGTTGGGCGAGCCGCAGATCAGGATCGCGAGGCAGGGCTTGGCCCATTTCGGATCACCGACCATCGCCGTGAGATAGGCCTGCTGGTCGACGAGCATCGCCAGCGCCTGGCGCGCCTTGGCGTTGTTGAACGGCGGGTGGAGCGAGTTCGGGCGCACGAGGCCCTGCCAACCCATCGGATCCATGTTGGTGATCACGACATTGGGGTCGCGCGCGACAAGCGGCAGAAGGTCGTGCTGCGGCCACTCGATGACGTCGACCTCGCCGCGGATCAGCGCCTGAATCGCCGTCGACTGATCGCTGATGATCATC
>JANNTF010001219.1:0-1360 GCA_031403455.1 Alphaproteobacteria bacterium
CGACGTGCCGATGTATTTCGCCTACCGCAACGGCGTCTATATCGACCTCAGCGGCCGCAGCTTCCACGATTTCCTCGCGGGCAAGTTCCACGGCATCGTCGGCGACGTGCCGCGGATCACCGATTTCACCGATCATCTCACCACGGCGTTCCCGGAAGTCCGGCTCAAGAAATTCCTCGAGATGCGCGGCGCCGATGGCGGGCCGTGGAAGCGGCTCTGCGCCTTGTCGGCGCTGTGGGTCGGGCTGCTCTACGACACCACGGCGCTGGACGCCGCGTGGGATCTGGTCAAGGACTGGACGGTCGAGGAGATGCACGGGCTTCGCGACGAGACGCCGCGTCTCGGGCTGCAGACGCCGTTCCGCGGCGGGACCTTGCAGCCGGTCGCGCAGCAGGTCGTCGCGATCGCGGTCGAGGGCTTGCGCGCGCGTCGGCGCATGAACCGCATGGGCGACACCGACGAGACGCACTTCCTCAATCCGCTCGTCGAGATCGCCGCCAGCGGGCGCACGCCCGCCGATCTGCTGCTCGACCGCTACCGCAATGTCTGGGGCGGGCGCATCGATCCGATCTTCGATGAAGAGGCCTACTGACGCGCCGCGCTCGACGGCGCGGCGGCTTTGGCTGTGCTTCCTCGTGGTCTTCCTCATTCCGCTCGCCACCCATGCGGCCTGGCAATTTCATCGCGGCTGGCCGCGCAGCTGGAGCGGCGCGGATTGGTCTTCCACCGGCCAGCTCCCGCCGGCGACGGCGAAGCAGGCGGCGATGCTGCACATCTACGCCGCGCGCGTCGGCAATTGGCGCGGCATCTTCGCGCATCACACCTGGATCGTGGTCAAGGAGGCGGGCGCGACGCGCTATCGCCGCTATGACGTGGTCGGCTGGGGTCGCCCGGTGCGCGAGAATGGTTGGGCGCCCGATGGGCGGTGGTACAGCAATCAACCCGAGTTGCTCGTCGCGATCGAGGGGCCGGCCGCGGAGTCGTTGATCCCCCGCGTCGATCACGCGATCGCGCGCTATCCCTTCGACGATTACGGCCACTACGCCGCGTGGCCGGGTCCGAACTCGAACAGCTTCACGCAGCATGTGCTGGCGGCGGTGCCCGAACTCGCGATCGCGTTGCCGCCGACGGCGATCGGCAAGGATTATCGCAGCGACGGCGCGATCTTCGGCGCGACGCCGAGCGGCACCGGCGTGCAATTCTCGCTCTGGGGCTGCTTCGCCGTGACTCTCGCCTGGGTCGAAGGCATCGAGATCAATCTCCTCGGCCTCGTCGCCGGCGTCGATGTCAGGCGGCCGGCGCTGAAGCTGCCGGGCTGGGGCCGCATCGGCATCTGATCTTCCCCAGTCGCCCCTCCTCG
>JANNTF010001220.1:0-2081 GCA_031403455.1 Alphaproteobacteria bacterium
GAACGCCGAGAGGTCGACCGCGCAGAAGTTATGCAGCGCTGAATAGAACGGGTTGAACTCGTAGCGCGCGCAGGCCTGCACGAGCGCGTCGTCGAGTTCCGCGAGCCGATGCAGCACGAAACGCTCGAGCTCCGGCATCTCGCCGGCCGGCACGATTTCGGCGGGCGTGAAATCCTTCAGCGCGCCGAGCAGGTAGCGCAGCGTGTTGCGCAGGCGGCGATAGACTTCCGATTGCTGCTTCAGGATTTCCGGCCCGATGCGCAGATCTTCCGAGTAGTCCGACGCGATCACCCAGAGGCGCAGGATATCGGCGCCGAACTTGCCGACGATTTCCTGCGGCGCCACCACGTTGCCGAGGGATTTCGACATCTTGCGGCCCTGCTCATCGAGCACGAAGCCATGCGTCAGCACGCCGTCGAACGGCGCGCGGCCGCGCGTGCCGCAAGCCTCGAGCAGCGAGGAATGGAACCAGCCACGATGCTGGTCCGAGCCTTCGAGGTAGAGCGAGGCCGGCCATTGCAGATCGGCGCGGTTCTCGAGCACGAAGCTGTGCGTCGAGCCGGACTCGAACCACACGTCGACGATGTCGAAGACCTGCTCGTACTCGGCCGGATCGTAGGCGGGGCCGAGGAAGCGCGCGGGCGGGCTGGTCCACCACGAATCGGAGCCCTCGGTCTCGAACGCCGCGGCGATGC
Organism: Alphaproteobacteria bacterium; assembly: GCA_031403455.1. GTDB lineage: Bacteria > Pseudomonadota > Alphaproteobacteria > CACIAM-22H2 > CACIAM-22H2 > CAIOSQ01. The sequence continues at coordinate 696 of JANNTF010001220.1, forward strand.
GCTCGTACACCGCGGCGTCGCGCAGCAGCTCGCCGGTCTTGCGGTGCACGAAGACGGCGATCGGCACGCCCCAGGCGCGCTGGCGCGAGATGCACCAATCGGGCCGCTGCTCGATCATCGCGCGGATGCGGTTCTCGCCGCTGGGCGGGAACCAGTCGGTGTCGGCGATCGCCTGCAGCGCCTTGGCGCGCAGCTCGTTCGTCGCCATCGAGATGAACCATTGCGGCGTGTTGCGGAAGATCAGCGGCGCTTTCGAGCGCCAGGAATGCGGGTAGTCGTGGCGCAGCGTGCCCTTGGCGAGCAGCGCGCCGACCTCGATCAGCGCCTTGATCACGGCGACATTGGCATCGCCGGGCCGCCCGGACTCCGTGTACACGCGCTTGCCGGCGAACGGCTTCACCTGCGGCAGGTAAACGCCGGCGTCGTCGATCATGTCGGGTACCGGCAGGCCATTGGCGTGGCCGAGCTCGAAATCGTCGCGCCCATGGCTCGGCGCGATGTGCACGATCCCCGTGCCGGCCTCTGTCGTGACGAAGCCGCCGGCATAGACCTGCACGTCGAACGCGTAGCCGTAAGCATCCTCGCCCTTGCCCGCCGCCCAGCCGCGGAAGGGATGCGCGCAGATCGTGCCGAGCAGATCGCTGCCCGTGAGCGTCGCACCAGCGACCAGCTTGGCGCCCTTGAGCTGCGCTTCGACGCTCGCGACGAGATCGGTCGCGATCACCAGCGTCTCGCCACTGCGCGCGAAACTGCCTGCGGGCGCCTCGGTCACGGTGCACACGCGGTACTCGATGTCGTTGCCGACAGCGAGCGCGCGATTGGCCGGCATGGTCCAGGGCGTCGTTGTCCAGATGACGATCGCGGCGCCCGCGAGTTCGGGCCGCGAACTCTTCACAACCGGAAAGCGCACCCAGACCGTGTCGCTCTTGTGCTCGTGGTACTCGATCTCGGCCTCGGCGAGCGCGGTCTTCTCGACCACCGACCACATCACCGGCCGCGCGCCGCGATAGAGCCCGCCATTGAGCGCGAATTTGTGCATCTCGCGCACGATCTGCGCCTCGGCGGGAAAGGTCATGGTCGCGTAGGGATTCGACCAGTCGCCCTCGACGCCGAGCCGCTTGAACTCCTCGCGCTGGATGTCGATCCATTTCGCCGCGAACTCGCGGCACTGCTTGCGGAACTCGACGATCGGCACCGCGTCCTTGTCCTGGTTCTTGGCGCGGTACTCTTCCTCGATCTTCCATTCGATCGGTAGGCCGTGACAGTCCCAGCCCGGCACGTAGTTCGCGTCCTCGCCCTTCATCTGATGGACGCGATTGATCACGTCCTTGAGGATCTTGTTGAGTGCGTGGCCGATATGCAGATTGCCGTTCGCATAGGGCGGGC
>JANNTF010001221.1:0-4842 GCA_031403455.1 Alphaproteobacteria bacterium
GCGCGGCGGCGCTGCCCAGCACCGGCCCATAGGTGCCGACATCGAGCAGGCGCAGCTGCGCTTCGTCCGAGATCGCATAGTTGATCGCCTTCATCGCCAGACGCATCTGCGGCGCGCCCTTGAGCACGACCCAGGCATTGCCCCACGCGATGCCGTCCTTGTAGGTCATCGCGACCGGCGCCTTCTTCTTGATGATCGCGAAGATGCGCCCCGACCACGCCGAGGAGATCGCGAGCTCGCCCGACGACAGCAGCTGCGGCGGCTGTGCGCCGGTCGTCCACCACACCGCGATGTGCGGCTTGATCTCGCGCAGCTTCTCGAAGGCGAGCTTCACCTTGTCGTCGGTGACCGGATAGATCTGCGCGCGCGGCGTGCCGGCCGCGAGGATGACGGCGAAGACCGGCAGCACGAGGAAGGCGATTGCCAGCGCCGCGAAGACATGGAGGGCGAGCCGGGCGGGGTTCATCGCGTCTCGGCGATCGTCGCCGGTGTGACGAAGCGGCCGGCGAGCGCGAGAAACGCGAGCGTGGCGGCGAGCAGGATGACGGAGGCCGCCCCGGCCAGCGGCCAGACCAGGCGCTCGTTGATGAAGCCGTCGATCAGCATCGACAGCGTCAGGCTGGATGCGCCGCCGAGAATCGCCGGTGTGATGAAGAAACCGAGCGAGAGCAGGAAGACGAAGGTCGCGGCGGTCGCCACGCCGGGCAGCGACAGCGGCAAGGTGACACGCTGGAACGTCGTCAGCGCCGAGGCGCCGAGGCCCGCGCTCGCGCGCGCGAGTGCCGGATCGATCCGCGCCAGCGCGGCATAGATCGGCAGCACGGCGTAGGGCAACAGCACGTGCACCATGCCGATCAGCACGCCGGTGTGGTTGAACAGCGGCTTGAGCGGCGCATCGATGGCGCCGCTGGCGACCAGCGTGCGATTGATCGGTCCGTTGCGCTCGAGCAGCAGCATCCATGAGAAGGTCCGCACCAGCACGCTGATCCACAGCGGCATCAGCACGGCCGCGAACAGCAGCCCGCGCCACACCGACCCGAGCTGCGCCAGCGCATAGGCGATCGCGTAACCGAGCACGACCGCGATCACGGTCACGACGAGTGCGAAGACGGCGGTGTTGGTGAAGACGCGGCGATAGACATCGTCGCCGAGCAGTTCCGCATAGGCGCCCAACGCGCCGCGCGGATCGCCGAAGCTCAACGCGACGATGCGCTCGAGAGGCCACAGGAAAGTCAGGACGAGGAACGCCAAAGCCGGCGCGACCAGCAGCAGCGCGGCATGCCGGCCCAGCGCCATCACCGCCTCAAATCGCGCAGGATCTCGCGCGCCGCGTTGTGGCCCGGCACGCCGCCGACGCCGCCGCCGGGATGCGCCGAGGAGCCGCATTGGTAGAGCCCGGCGATCGGGCTACGGTAGTCGGCGTAATGCGGGGCCGGTCGCGCGAAGAACAGCTGATCGGCCTGCAGCTCGCCGTGGAAGATGTGGCCGTGCGGCGAGCCGATGCGCCGCTCGATGTCCGGCGGCGTCAGCACCTGCATGCCGATGATCCCGTCGGAGAAACCCGGCGCGTGCTCGTCGACGACCTTCAGCACGGTCTTCACGAATTCCGGCTTGCGGCTCTCCCAATCGCCCTCGGCCAGCGTGTAGGGCGCGTGGCCGCCGAACAGATGCACGACGTGCTTGCCGGGCGGCGCGATCGTGTCGTCGACGAAGCTCGGCGCAACCGGAGTCACGAAAGGTTCGCGCGACCACTGGCCGTATTTCGCGTCGTCATAGGCGCGCTCGAGATACTCGATCGACGGACCGATATGCGTGTAGGTCGGGTAGGCGAAGCCGCAGGCGCTCGCGTCGAAGGCGCGATATTGCGGCAGGCGCTCGCAAGCGATGTTGATCTTGAACGCGGTCGAGTAGGTGCGGAAACTCTCGATCTCGCGCAGGAACTCGGCCGGCAGCGCGCTGCGCGGCAGCAGCTTCAGGAAGGTGATCTTCGCGCTCACATTGCTCGCGACGACGCGCGCGATGAGCCGCGTGCCATCGGCCAGCGTCACGCCGGTGGCGCGGCCGCCGGCCGTGTCGATCGACGCGACCTCGGCATCGGTTCGGATCTCGAGACCCTTGGCCTTGCCCGACGAGGCGATCGCCTTGCTGATCGTGCCCATGCCGCCGCGGATGAAACCCCAGCCGCCCGCGCCGGCGTGCTCGCCCATCACGTGATGCATGATCACGTAGGCGGAGCCCGGGCTCTTCGGTCCCGCGAAAGTGCCGATGCCGGAGTAATAGGCGAGGACGGCCTTCACCTCGGTGCGCTCGAACCATTCCGAGAGATACGCGTCGGCGCTCATCGTCATCAGATCGATGAGGCGGAAGAGCTTGCCGCCGATGCGGCGGTATTTCCACAGGAAGCCGGCGGTCTCCTTGAACGATTTCCAGTCGCGGCAGCTCGGATCGGGCGGCGTCTCGAGCAGCAGCTTGCGCACGATCACGGCCGCTTCCATCAGATAGCGGTCGAACTCGGGATAGATCTCGGCATCCTTGCGGCTGAAGCGCGCGAAGCTCGCCTGCGTCTTGGCGATCGCATCGCAGAACAGGATGTGATCGCCACCCGGCAACGGCCCGAACATGTCGGAGGCCGGCAGCACTTCGAAGCCGTGCCGGCGCAGCTCGAGATCCGCGATCACGCGCGGATGCAGCAGGCTCATCAGATAGCTGAAGACCGAGAAGGTGAAGCCCGGGATCACCTCTTCCGACAGCGCCGCGCCGCCGACGGCCGCGTTGCGCTCGAGCACCAGCGCGCGCAGGCCGGCGCGCGCCAGATAGGCGCCGCAGGTGAGCCCGTTATGGCCGCCGCCGATGATGATCGCGTCGTAGCTGCCGGCCATCGCCCCTCCGATTGCCATAGTAAAGAAAATCGATAGAATCTTTGCAATGGTAAAACCCCGCATTGCCCGCGCCGTCGGCCCGATCCAGCGATCGCGTCCCCGACCGGCTCTGGCGCCGCCGCTCAAGCGCGCCGCTCAGGCGCCGCCGCCACGCCAGCTCGGGCGCGAGATCCGCGGCCTGCGCAAGGCGAAGGGCATGACGCTCGAGGCGCTCGCGGCCGCGAGCGGCCTGTCGATGGGATATCTGAGTCTGCTCGAGCGCGATCACGCGACGCCGTCGATCAACGCGCTGCACGCGATCAGCCGTGCGCTCGGCGTCACCATCAGCTGGTTCTTCGACGCCGGCGCGGTCCCCGAGAGCGAGCGCGACGTGCTGGTGCGTCGCGGCCGTCGCCGCCGACTCGATTTCTCGCCGGGCATCATTGATGAGCTCCTGAGCCCGTCGCTGGACGGCCAGCTCGAGCTGCTCGCGAGCCGCTTTTCGCCCGGCGCCTCGTCGGGCGAGAAGCCTTACACGCACACGGGCGAGGAGGCCGGCGTGGTGATCCGCGGCCGGCTCGAGCTCTGGGTCGACGACAAGATCTTCGTGCTCGAAGCGGGCGACAGCTTCGGCTTCCCGAGCACGCTGCCGCATCGCTATCGCAACCCCGGGCCCGACGAGGCGGAAGTGATCTGGGCGATCACGCCGCCGAGCTACTGATGCGCGCCGCCAATCTCTGGGCCGATGATGCGGTGCCCGCGCCGCCGACGCCGCCGCTCGAGGGCGACGCGCGCGTCGACGTCGCGATCATCGGCGCCGGCTATCTCGGGCTGACCGCGGCGCTGGCGCTCGCCGAGCGCGGCACGCGCGTCGCGGTGCTGGAGGCGCAAGCGCCGGGCTGGGGCGCCTCGGGCCGCAGCGGCGGGCAGATCATCCCGGGGCTGAAATTCGATCCCGACGAGCTGGTGGCGATGTTCGGCCACGAGCGTGGCGAGCGGCTCGCGCGCTTCGCCGGTGCAACCGCCGACATCGTGGTCGCGCTGATCGCACGGCACGGGCTGGCGTACGACGTGCGGCGCACCGCCTGGGTGCAGGCGCTCGCGACCGATGCCGCGGTCGAGCGCGCCCGCGGCCGCGCGCGGCAATGGCAGGCGCGCGGCGCGGCGGTCGGGTTCCTCGAGAAGAGCGAGCTGGCGCCGATTGCCGGCACCGACCGCTATCGCGGCGCGTTCATCGATCGTCGCGGTGAACTCGCTGCAGATCGCCTCGACGCCGCTGTCGCCGGCGCAGCGCGCGACGATCCTGCCCGGGGGCGAAGTGCTGTCGGATACGCGCCGGCTGATCAGCTACTGGCGCCTCGATGCCGAGGGCCGGCTGCTGATGGGCGGCCGAGGTCCGTATCGCGAACCACGCGGCGCCGGCGACTGGGCGCATCTCGTCGCGGCGGTGCGCCGGCTCTTTCCCGTCCTGCACGATGTCGCGTTCACCCATCGCTGGGGTGGGCGCGTGGCGATCCATCGCGACTACTTGCCGCGGCTGCACGAACCGGCGCCCGGTTTGCGCGTCGCGATCGGTTGCCAGGGCCGCGGCATCGGTTGGCAGACCACGATGGGTGAAGAGCTCGCGCGCTGGACTCTCGCGCGCGGTTACGAGCCGGTGCTGCCGGTCACGCCCATCGCCGCGATCCCCTTCCACCCGCTGAAGGCCGCCGGCGTCGCGGCCACGATCGCGACGTACCGCGCCCTCGACCGGCTCGGGATTGGCTGAGGAGGATTTGCGATGAGCGAGCCGACGATCACCGTCACCCATGCCAACCGCATCGCGACGCTGAGCTTCAACCGGCCGGCGGTGCTCAACGCCTTCGATCCGGCGCTGGTCGACGCCACGATCGCCGCGATGCGCAAGCTCGGCGCGGACGACGAGACGCTCGCGATCGTCGTGCGCGGCGAGGGGCGCGCCTTCTCGGCGGGCTTCGACCTCAAG
>JANNTF010001222.1:0-20252 GCA_031403455.1 Alphaproteobacteria bacterium
GCGCTTCGCCGAGCTGTTCCAGGAGGGCCTCCAGATTCCGCCCGTGAAGCTGCTCAGCCGCGGCGTGATGAACAAGGATTTGCTGACGATCTATCGTGCGAATTGCCGCGTGCCGGAGGTCAATCTCGGCGACATCAAGGCGATGCTCGCCGCCCTTCATGTCGGTGAGAAGCGCGTCGGCGAGTTCATCGCCCGCATGGGCGTCGAGCGGTTCCTGGCGGCGCAGGCCGAGGTCACGAACTACGCCACGACCAAGGCCCGCGCGGTGCAGCGCCGTATTCCCGACGGCACGACGGAGTTCTGGGACTATCTCGACGACGACTTCAATTCGAAGATCCCGGTGCGCGTGCGCTGCCGCCTCACCGCGAGGGACGGGCTCGTGCACCTCGACTTCGCGGGTAGCGACCCGCAGGTCGCGGCCGCCTACAACATTCCCACCGGCGGCAAGCGCCATCCCTGGCTGACGCTGAAGCTGATGCACTTCGTGTTCAGCAACGACAAGACCATCCCGCTCAATCACGGCATGTTCGAGAACATCACCGTCTCGGCGCCGCGCGGGACGATCGTCAATCCCGAGCCGCCGGCCGCCGTCGGCGTGCGCTCGGCGACCGCGATCCGACTCAACGAGGCGATTGTCGGCGCGATGTCGCTCGCCCGTCTCGGCCTGATGCCGGCCCCGTCAGGCGGCATCATGATCCCCGCGGTGCTGGTCGAGCAGGACCCGCGGACCGGCGCGCGCAACGTGATGGTGCTGCAGTCGCTGGTCGGCGGCACCGGTGCACGCGACGGCGCCGACGGCGTCGACGGCCGCGACTCCTCGCTCGCCAACCAGCGCAATACGCCGATGGAGAAGACCGAGGAAGAGGCGGCCGCGATGATCACCGATTACGCGCTGCGGCCGGATTCCGGCGGCGCGGGCGAGTGGCGCGGCGGCACGGGCGTGGTGTTCTCGGTGCGCATCGCGCGTGAAGGGAGCGCCGTGCTCGGCCGCGGCATGGAGCGCTTCGTCTTCCGGCCCTGGGGCATGGGCGGCGGCCGCCCGGCGGCCAAGTCCCGCGTCGTGCTGAATCTCGGCACGCCGGGCGAGCGCGAGCTCGGCAAGCTCGACATCTTCCACCCCAAGCCGGGGGAGGTCGTCACCATCATGACGCCCGGCGGCGGCGGCTTCGGCGATCCGCTGCGCCGCCGCGCCGAAACGGTCGCGGATGACGTGGTCAAGGGCTATGTGAGCACGGCGGCCGCGCGAAGCGACTACGGTGTCGTGCTGCGCGAAGACGGCGATGTGGATGCGGCAGCGACGGAAAAATTGCGCGCGCAGATCGCGGCGCAACGCGGACCGCTCAAGCCGTTCGAGTTCGGGCCCGAGCGCGAGGCCTGGGAAGCCGTCTTCGACGACGCCGCCATGATCAAGCTGAACGCTCTGCTCATGCAGTTCGGCCCGACGGTTCGTACGCTGCGTCGCCGCGAGATCTTCGAGACGGTGATCCCGAACCTGCCCGAAGTCGGCGTGAAGCCGCTCGATGCGGTCGTCGGCGACACCGCCGCCGCCGCACGACGGCTCGCTGCCGAACTCGCGCGACTTGCAAGCGACGTCGCCGCTCTGTCGCACGTCGCCTGACCGCTCCCAACCGCCTTGCGATGTTCGGATCGAGCAGATCGTGAGTTCGAGTCTTGCCGGGCGCGCCAATCCTTCAAAATCGATCCAGCGTCGATTTCCCGCGGGCTGATCAGTGTCGGCGATGACCTGGAGATCCTGATCTCACGCCAAGCGAATGACCGCGATGGCATTCGCGGCTTCATCAACAGAACGGGAATCGCACACGCTCCGCAGCGAAAGGGCGACCGGCCTCATCCGCATTTCCTGAATGGGCACCGCGCAAACTGCTTCAAGCAATAGCGATCCCAATGATGATGCAGAAACTATCGGAGTCGGTGTGCCGTTCTCTGAGCGGAATATTGACGAAATCCACGATGTAGCCCCGAGATATCGAGGCCCGAGGAAATGCACGCTGGATCGAATTTCTGGATCGAATTTCTAAGGAAATGCAAGCTGGATCGAATTTCTGGATCGAATTTCTATACTCCATCAATCTCGGGACCGTCCCCGGAAGTAGCATGGGTTGTTCCGCGCGAAATCGCGCAGCGCTGGCGGCAAGAGTGCGACGTTGTCGGCCGCGACCAGCTGGGCGCGATGCTGGCGCGACAATTCGGCCGGCGCGATATTCGGATCGGAGAAGGACCCACTGACTCGAATCGGCACGTCGAGCGCGAAGAAGTTCGTCGTCTCCCGCTGGCTGCCGATGACGAGGTCCAGGGTCTTCCGGTTGAGATCGAAACTCGCCAGGCCGCTGACGGTACCTGTGCCCGCGCGGATGCGCAGCGGCGCGGCGCGGCCACGGCCCTCCCGAATATCCACCACGGCGAGCAAGCAGCTCACGCGCGTCGTGCCTTTGGCCGAGCGGAGCAGGGCACGGATATCTGTCGAGGCCATCTCGATCACCTCCTGCGCGATGCGCCCGTTGCGCATCGCCAGCACAGCGGAGACATGCCCGCGACGCGTGGCGTCGTTCAGCCTGGTCCCCTCGGTCGCGACCACGACATGGCCGTCGATGCGTCCCGAGAGCGACAGCGCGTGGATCCCGAACGCACGGCGCAGGGTGTCGAAGTCGCCATCCACCAGATGGACCTCCGCGGCGATGCGCGCGACGCCGGCCTCCGCGGTGATCGCGCCGCTCGCGCTGATGCGTGAGCCGTAGGCGACCAGTGCCAGCGTCTCCACCTCGAGCCGGCCCGGTGCGATCGCCGCCTTCAGTCGGGCGTCGGCGCCGATGATACGGGCATAGACCAGTTCCTGCGCGGCGAGCGTCACCTGGACCAGCGGGTCGGGCATGGCCGGGACCACGAGCGGGAGGTCGGCGTCGCCGTGCTCGGTCTTGCCTTCCACCGACGGCGCGCCGAGCAGCCGGTTCACGTCGAGCCGTGTGAAGGCCATGTCGGCGGCGATCGCGTCCGGACGGCCGGCGTTCCCCTCGGTCAGGCGCAGCAGCGGCGCGGAGAAGGCGGCGCCATCCAGCGACCCCTCGGCATTGGCGAGGGTCCAGACATCGCCGTTGCGGGTGAAAGTACCGCCGATGCCGACCGGCACCTGCGGCGCGCCATCGGCGCCGGCACCGGCCATGGCCAGGATCGCGTCGGGTGTCGGCGCGTTCAGCGTGAGCCGCCCGGCCATACCGTCCAGGTTCAGCGGGTCGGTCGCCGTGCCCTTGAAGACCAGGGTGGTTTCGCCGCTGGCGGCGCGCAGCTCGATCGGGAAGGGGATGCTGGCGTTGCGCAGCGTGGCGAAGCTGCCGAGCGGGGCTTCGAGGGTGACGGCCACGTCGTTGTAGCTGCCGGTGGCGCGGCGCGTCCCCGGCGCGTCGGCGCCGGTGGTGGCAAGTGTGGCGGTCTCGAGCCGCGTGCGCAGATTGTTCCCGCCGGTGGTGCGGAAGACGACCTCGCTGCCGGTGAGGCGGAGGTCGAGCACCAGCGGCAGGCCGCTGCGGTCGGCCGGCGCGAGTGGGGGCGCCGCTGCAGCGGGCGCCGGTGCTTGCGCCGCGGTCGGCCGCGGCGGCCCGAAATGCCAGTTTGCCCGGCGGTCCGCGGTGCGTTCAAGCAACAGCGAGAAGCCCTCCGCCGCCACCCGCCGCAGCACGACTGCGCCGCGCAGCAGCGGCAGGAGTTCGACGTCGGCGCTTAGGCTCGCCACCTCCACCATGGCCGGGCGGCTGCCGCCTTCGATGTTGTCGAGCCGCGCGCCGCGGAGCTCTGCGCGAATGTTCAGGCCCGGGGAGACGCGCAGGCTCTGGATGGTGACGGTGCGACCGAGTGCGGCGGTGGCGCGGCTGGCGGCCATGGGGGCGAACTCGACGCGCGGCACCACCACGAAGGCGGCGATGACGACCAGCACGGGGATGCCGGCGAGGATGCCCAGGATGATCGTTGTACGGCGGCGCATAAGCTGGCTGTTTCGGTTCAAAGCCGTTTGACCACACCGGCGATCGGTGCGCCAGCGCGGGCAAGGCGTGTGCAAATCGCCGAGTGTGAGGCGGCGCACTTCCGACAGTGCCGCCTGATAGGCGTCCCCGCCCCAATTCTCCTCTGGGGAGAATTTCTTGCTCGGCCGGCGCGCGAAGGGGTCAGCCGATCCCGGCGCGGTCGATGCTTTCCTGCAAACGTGCCGACAAGTCACTGACGATCGGTGACTTGACGAGATCGGCATGTCCACCCGGCAAGCGATGGACGCGAATGACGCCATGCGCCCATCGCGTCCAGCCCAATTTGTCGGCGGTGGTTTGCCCAGCGGAAGCCTCCGCGACGAAGAGCTCGATCGCATGGGTGTATGGCCGCGGCCGATAGCTCCAGAATCCCCAGCGATGCGCTTCTCCGATCGTGCGCAATTGGCGAAGCCGGCCGAGCCCCAGAGGATCCAGTGCGGAAAAATACGCGAGTTCCTGAAGCTGGCGCAGATTCAGGCCGTCGCGCCGCATCGCGGCGATCTCGTCGAGCCACCACCCGACTGCGTTGGCCTTCGGCGCATGGGTGTCGAGCAGGGCAAGCAACGCCACGCGCTGACCGGCCGCGGTGAGTTGCTGCGCGACCTCGAAGGCGATGACGCCGCCGGTGCAGAATCCGGCCACCAGATAGGGTCCTTCCGGTTGGAGGCTGCGCATCGATTCGATGCAATGGCGCGCCATCGCTTCAACCCTGTGATCCGGGGGCGAGCTGCCATATACCCCGCGCGCCTGCACGCCATAGACGGCTTGCTCGGCATCGAGGCCGCGCGCCAGCTCGAAATACTGGTGCAGATTGCCGCCGACATTGAACATCATGAACAAGGGCCGGCGAGAGCCGGTCCTGATCGGGACCAGTTCCGGAAAGGCCCCGGGCTGAGGTGCGTCGCGCATGAGATTGGCCACAGCTTCGATGGAGCCGTCGCTCGTCCACAGGATGTCCAGGGGCAGCTGTCGATTGAAGACGGCATCGATGCGTTTCATCAGCTGTACCGCCAGCAACGAGTGGCCGCCGAGATCGAAGAAATTGTCACGCACGCCGATGCTGGTCTGCTTGAGCAGGTCCCTCCAGATATTGACCAGGTCCCTTTCGATGGCGTCGCGTGGCGCAATCACATCCAGCTTGCTGTCGTCGCGTTCGCCCGCCGGCATCGGCAGGGCGTCGCGGTCGATCTTGCCGTTGGGCGTCAGCGGCAACGCCGACAGCTGGACGAAGGTCGCAGGCATCATGTAGGCCGGCAGGCGGTGCTTGAGAAACGCCCGTAAACTCGCCACGGCGATGGTGCCCTTGCGCGCAACCACATAGGCCACCAGTCGGGGGTTCCCCGCCATGTCCTCGCGCAACTGCATCACGGCCTCGCGCACCTCTGGCTGCTGGGCCAGCACCGCCTCGATCTCGCCCAACTCGATGCGAAAGCCGCGCAGCTTGACCTGGGAGTCCAGGCGGTCGAGGAACTCGATGTTGCCGTCGGACAAATAGCGGACGCGATCGCCGGTGCGGTACAGGATTGCGCCGGGATGCTGCACATACGGGCTCGGGACGAAGCGCTGTGCTGTCAGGTCGGGCCGGCCGAGATAACCCCGCGCCAGCCCATCGCCGCCGATGTAGAGCTCGCCCGCCACACCCACCGGCACGGGCTGCTGATGCTGGTCCAGCACGAAGGCGATGGTGTTTGCGATCGGCCGACCGATGGGCGCCCGCGCGCGAACATCACCGCCCTTGCACTCCCACCACAGCGCATCGATGCAGGTCTCCGTCGGTCCGTACAGATTGAAAAGACGGGCGTCGGAATTTTCGAAGAAGCGCGGGCTCGCATCGAGCGGAAAAGCTTCGCCGCCGCAGAACAACCTGGCGAGCGTCACGCAGGCGGCAAGCGACGGCTCCTGCGCCAGCAGCCGGAAGAGCGATGGCACCAGCTGCAGCGTCGTCACGCCGTGCTCGCGCACCGCAGCGATGATCTGCAGCGGATCGCGATGCGCATGCGGTGGCGCCATCACCAATCGGCCGCCAACCAGAAGCGGGACGAAGAATTCCCATGCCGAAGCGTCGAAACTGATCGGGGTCTTTTGCAGGACCGCATCACGGTGGTCGAACGCGAATGTCCGGCACATCCAAGCCATGTGATTGACCAGCGCTCCGTGCTCGATCATGACGCCTTTGGGCGTCCCGGTGGAGCCGGAGGTATAGATCACGCAAGCGAGATGGCTGGGGCGAGTGAGGCGGGCGGGGTTGCGGGTGGGTTGCTGCTGGAGTTCCAATGGCGGCGTGTCGAGGCACACCAACTCGGCGGCCGTCGGCGGCAGGGTGTCGCGCAGCGCACGCTGGCTGAGCACGATCGAGGCCTTGGCATCGGCCAGCATGAAGAGAAGGCGAGCCTGCGGATAGTCCGGGTCGAGCGGCAGATAGGCCCCGCCAGCCTTGAGGATGCCGAGCAGGCCGACGACCATTTCCAGCGAGCGTTCGAGGCAAAGCCCGACCACGATGTCGGGTCCGACGCCGTTTCCACGCAAGTAGTGCGCGAGCTGATTGGCGCGGGCGTTGAGCTCGGCATAGGTGAGCTGAGCGCCACCACAGACCACCGCCACCGCATCAGGCGTCTTCTCCACCTGTTGTTCGACATTGTGGTGGAGGCAAGAATCCCGTCGGTAATCGACGAAGGTCTGGTTCCACGCGACGAGCAGCTGATGGCGCTCCGCCGCGGCGAGGATCGGCAACTCGGACAAGCGGCGCTTGGGTTCGCCTGCGGCGGCCTCGAGCAGATTGCGCCAGTGAGCCAGAAGCCTGGCGATCATGGGCGCATCGTAGAGATCCGTCCGATACTGGGCCGTCGCGCGGAGCCCCGTCGTGGAGGACCTGACGAAGAGCGTCAGTTCAAACGCCGCCGCGCCGATATCGATTTCCAGTTGCTCGGAGGCAAGGCTTGCCGGTGCGAACGCAGGACGCGGCGGCTCGAGTACGAAGGCGATCTGGACCAGCGGCATGCGCCCCGGCCGACGGGCCGGATTGAGCTCGGCAACCAGCGCTGCAAAGGGAAGATCCTGATGAGCGAAGGCCTCGAGCGCCGTCGCGCGGACCCGCGCAACGAGTTCATGGAATGTCGGGTTGCCCGAGAGGTCGGTGCGCAGCGCTAGCGTATTGACGAAAAATCCGACGAGCCCTTCCGTTTCGGGCTGGGTCCGGCCCGCGATCGCGGTTCCGACCACGATGTCGTCGCGGCCGGCGTATCGCCGCAGCACGGCTTTGAATGCCGCGAGGAGGGTCATGAACAGGGTGGCGTTGGCCTCGCGGCTCGTCCGGCGCACTGCGTCGACCAGATCTGCGGGGAGGTCGATCGATTCAGTCGCACCGCGCGCGGACCCGGACAGCCGCTGCGGGCCGGCGTGCGGCAGGTCGATTGTATCGGGAGCGCCGGCGAGTCGTTGCCGCCAATGAACCAGCTGCGCTGTGCGCAACTCGTCGGTGAGGCGCGTGCGCTGCCAGGTCGCGTAGTCCACGTAGCGAATGGGCAGCGCGGGAAGCTGCGGTGGTTGGCCGCGCCGCGCCGCTTCGTAGAGCGCCGAAAGCTCGCGAATCAACACGCTCCCGGACCAGCCATCGGTGGCGATGTGGTGAATGACCAGGAGGAGGACGTGCTCGTTCGCGCCGAGACGGAAGAGATGGGCCCGCAGCATCGGATCCCGGCCAAGATCGAACGGCTGGCGTGACGCGGCGCGAAGGCGGCGCTCCAGTTCGGCATCTTGGCTTGCATCGGGGACGGCACTCAGATCGATTTGGACGAGGTCAACCCGGTGGCTCGGCTCGACCCGCTGCACGTGAATCCCGTCGACGAGTTGAATCGTTGTCCGCAGCGCTTCGTGTCGAGCGACGAGCGCGTCAAGGGCATCGCCGAGCGCGTCGATGGCGAGGGGACCGCCGAGTCGGGTCGCGAGCGGTTCGTTGTAGGTAGGTTCGCCGCGCTCGAGCTGGCTGAGAAACAGCAGGCTTTCCTGAGGGAATGTCAGCGGGAACGGCCCCGCATCCCGGCGTGCGGGAATCCTCGTGCTCGCCTCGCTTGCATCTAGCGCAGCGGCTGGCCGTGCCGCGACGATGGAAGCGATCGCGCGAATCGTCGGGCTCGCGAACAGCGTTGGCACGCCGAGCTCGATGCCATAGCGGGCGTGGATGCGTCCCACGAGATGCGTGGCTTGGAGGGAGTCGCCGCCGAGGTCGAAGAAATCGTCGTCCGCGCCGACCTCGTCGAGGCCGAGCGTTTCGGCCCAAAGCCGTGCGAGTTCCGCTTCCACCGGCGTGCGAGGCGTGGTCATCACCGTAGCGAGGGGCGGTCGCGCGCGGCCGGGCGCCGGCAGGGACTGGCGATCGACCTTGCCGCTGTCCGTAAGCGGCAACCGGTCCAGCCACACATAGGACGCCGGCAGGAGATCGCGCGGCAATCGCTCGGTGAGGTGACGGCGTAGCGCACTGACGCTGGGCGACGAGTTCGCGCTCGCGACGCAGTAAGCGACCAGGCGCGGGTCGTCCGGCCGATCGGCGCGAACCATCACCGCGGCTTCGCTCACGGCGGGAAGCTCGAGGAGCGCCGCCTCGATCCCCTCGGTGTCGATCCGATGGCCGCGGAATTTCGGCTGGAAATCGGTGCGACCGAGGTGCTCGAGACAAGAGTCGGGACGCAGCCGTCCAAGATCACCGGTGCGGTAGCGCCGCACGCCCGGCCGGTCCGGCACCGCGCAGAAGCGCGCGGCCGTGAGATCGGGTCGCCCCGAGTAGCCCAGCGCGAGAAAGCGGCTCTCGACGACGATCTCCCCGATTTCGCCCACGGGCACGTCCTGCCCGTCAGCGTCGATCAGCGTGACAATCATGTCCTCCACCGGGTAGCCGACCGGCACAGGCGCGGCGACCGGCGTCGCGGGAGTGACGAAATACTGACGCACCAATCCGCATTCCGTCAGACCGAGACCGTTCACCAGGATCGAGCCGGCACTGCAGCGGGAGCGGAAGAGATCGATATCGCGGGGCGACGCCGTGTCGCCCTCGAGCCTGATGACGCGCAGCGATGGCAGCGCCGCTGCCGACAACGCCACGTGTCGGAAAATCGCAGGCGCCGAGTGGTAGATCGTGAGGCGTTCCCGATTGATCCAGGCCGCGAGTCCGGCCAAATCCTCCTGATGGAGGTCGACGGGAAACAATGCCGCACCCGTCAAGAGAGCGCCGAACAAATCCGACACTGCGCCGCTGCTGCTTGCCGGCTGCAGGAGCGTGAAGCGATCGTCCGCCGTGATGTGCAGGCTGTTGGTGTAGCGCATGATGTTGTGGAGCACGTTGCGGTGCGT
This sequence comes from Alphaproteobacteria bacterium, assembly GCA_031403455.1. GTDB lineage: Bacteria > Pseudomonadota > Alphaproteobacteria > CACIAM-22H2 > CACIAM-22H2 > CAIOSQ01. The sequence continues at coordinate 9,378 of JANNTF010001222.1, forward strand.
GTCCATCACGCCCTTGGCGCGTCCGGTCGAGCCCGACGTGTAGAAGATGTAGGCGAGCGCATCGGGCGCCACGTTGGGCAGCGCAGCGGTCGCGGCAGCGGCGGTGTCGATCTCGTCGACCGCGAGGATCAGGCCGCAATCCGGAGCCAGCCGACTCGCGAGGTCGCGATGGCTGCGATTGGTGAGGGTGAGCCGCGGTTGCAGGTCTCTCAACATCGTCAGCAGATGCGCGCGCGGATGCGCAGGATCCAAGGGAACATAATGCTTTCCGGCAGCGAGCACGCCCAGCGCGGCGGCGGCAAGCGGCGCTCCCTGTTCGAGGAGGAGCGCGACAGGCTCCGAAGCGGGCCCGCGCTGTGCCAGAACGGCATGCGCGATGCCGCCGACTCGTTGGCCGAGTTGGCGGTAGGTAAGCGATTCAATGCCGGTGCCGATCGCGATGCGATCCGGGTAGTGCGCTACCTGCTCTGCGAAGCGATCGGGAATCGAGCGATCGAGCGCGTCGCGGGAGAAAGGAATGAACGCTGCGGGCATGCGCGTTTCGCGCCGATCCATGGCCGGAGAAGCTATCCAACCCTATCACACGACGATTAAGGGTTGAGAAATCGGGGCCGCTTTGAGTTACCCCCGCTCCCGCCACGCGATCCACGCTCGCCATCGATGTCGGCTTCGCGCCGCTATCTCTGCAGGCCCCGGCCGCCAACAGTGACGCCCAGCGCCATGCCGTCGCGCTGCGGGTCGGCGCCGCCTTCGCATCGGCCGTCTTCGATGCGGATCCCATGCAGGGCGGCGAAGGCGTAGCCCTGCCATGACCGCTTGACCTCATAGCCCTGCGCCTCCACGGCATCGGTCACGAAACGTGGAATTCGATTCGAGACATCGATCGCGTTGGAAACCGCGACCATCCGCGGCGCCGACACCGCCTGCGCCATGCCCATCTTGAAATCCATCACGTTCATCAGCCCCTGCGCCATCGATGGGGCGATGTAGGTGCCGCCGGGCGCGCCCAGCACGATGAACGGGAGATCGTCCTTGAAGACGATGGTCGGCGCCGCCGAACTCGAGCGCCGCTTGCCGGGGGCGATCGACCCTTTGCGGCCCGGCCGCGGATCGAACCGGCTCATCGTGCCGTTGTACATGAACCCGAGTCCGTCGGTGATGGCGCCCGATGGGCTGCCGAGCGTGTGGGTGAGCGCGACCGCGTTGCCTGCCGCGTCGACGACGGACACATGGGTGGTGTCGCGCGAGGAGCGGTCGCCGAGGCGCTTCACCTCGGCGCGGCGGCCGGCCCTGATCTCGGCGGCGAGGTCGCGGCAATAGTCTTGGGAGAGCAGCCGCTCGACGGGAACATCGACATAGGCGGGGTCGCCCAGATGGCTGTCCTTGTCGATCACCGCGCGCTTCATCGCCTCCGCGAGCAGGACGATGTGCGCCGCGCCGTTATGCTCCATCGCCGCGATGTCGAAATGCTCCAGGATGTGGAGGATCTGCAGCATCGAGAGTCCGCTGCCCGGCGGCGGACTCGTCGCGATGCGATGGCCGCGATACGCGCCCCACAGCGGTGCCGCCACGGAGAGCGTGTAGCGCGCGAGATCGTCGCGGCTGATCAGTCCGCCTTGCGCCGCCATGTCGGCGGCGATCTCCTCGGCGAGTTCGCCGGTGTAGAAGATCTCGGGTCCGCCGGCGGCAATCCGCTCCAGCGTGCGCGCGAGGTCGGAATTGACCACCACATCGCCGGGACGCTTGATCGTGCCGTCGGCGCGAAAATAGATCTCCCGCCCGGTCCAGCTGTAGCGCAGCTTGTCGATCATGTTGACCTGACCGCTGTCGCTCTGATCCTTCGTCCAGTACCAGTGGACATGCGGCCGCACCATGAAGCCGCTGCGCGCCTGCGCGAGCGCCGGGGCGATGGCGTCCGCCCAGTCATAGGTGCCGTAGCGCCGCAGCGCTTCCGCGTAGCCCATCACGCTGCCCGGCGTGCACGCGGCGAGATGGCCGATCTCGCTCGCGCCGCCTTCGAGGAGGAAGGCGAAGCCATCGCGCGACTGCCCGACCAGGAGACGGCTCCACATGTCCGGCGCGGCCGCGAGCGGCGCGCGCGCGTAGAACTCGAGCACCTCGTGAATGCCGCGGCCGGGCATGAAGACCTGCATCGAACCGAAGCCGCCGATGCCGGCCATTTGCGGATCAACGACGCCCTGCACGAAGGCGCAGACCACCGCGGCGTCGACCGCGTTGCCGCCGCGCTGGAGCACCAGCGCGCCCGCCTCCACCGCTTCGGGCTGCGGTGCGACGATCATCGCGTTCGTCATGCGGTCACGCCCCGGGCTTGGCGTTCATCGCCAGCATGTACTGGTCGACGCGGGTCGTGAACGCGATCCCCTTGCGCGCGGCCGCCACCTGGACCTCGTAGTGCAGCGGCACGACGGCGACGTCGCCGAAGGCGATCGCGCTCGCCTCCGCCAGCAGCGCGTTTCGCCGGGTGTCGTCGAGAGTCTTCAGCGCGGCGGTCAGCTTGGCGTCGAGCGCGGCGTTCGAGTAACGACCCCAATTGGTCGCGCCCATCCCGCGCGCGCGGTCGTAGGTGGCGACGAGCGCGACCAGCGGATTGGACGTCTCGCCCGTGTTCACGCCCCAGGAATTCAGGGAGAAACTGAACTCGCGCGCGCTCTGCCGGCCGGTATAGATCGTCCACGGCATCACCTCGACCACGGCGACCACGCCGATCCGCGACAGCATCTGCGCGACCGCCTGCACGATCATCGCGTCCTTGACGATGCGGTCGTTCGGACCGTGGATCGTGAGCCTGAACCCGTTGGGATAGCCGGCCTCGGCGAGCAATTCCTTGGCCCTGGCGATATCGAACGGCGTCGGCTCGATGGTGGGCGAGGTGCCCGGCGCGCCCTTGGGCAGGAATTGGGAAGCCGCGATCGCGTTGCCGTCCATGACCCGATCGACGATGCCCTGACGGTTGATCGCCATCGAGAGCGCCTGCCGGACCCGCGCGTCCTTGAGCGGATTCGCCGGCAACGGCTTGCCGTCGTGATCGCTGACATGGGGCGTGACGTCGCGCGCGGAATCGATGGCGAAATAGACGAAGCGGCTGGAGACGCCACGCACGATCTGGAAGCGCGGTTCGCTCGCGATACGCGCGACTCCTTCATAGGGAACCTGCTCGATGAGATCGAGATCTCCGGTCAGCAGCGCAGCGAGCCGGGTGCCCGGCGCGGAGACGATGCGCAGCTCGACCTCCGGCCATGGCGATGGCGGCCCCCAATGGCTGGCATTGGCGGCGAGCAGGATCCGCGTCCCGGGGATGAATTCCTTGAGGACGTAGGGCCCGGTGCCGATCGCCGCGCGGCCGGCGTTGAACTCGCCGGTCGGCGCGTCCTTGTAGGCCGCACGAATGATTCGAATCCGGCTCAGCGAGTTCAGCAGCAGGTGATCGGGAGTCCGTGCCTCGATCAGAAGCTTGCCGGGGGCGGGCGAGGAGACCGCGGCGACGTTGCGCGTGTAGATCCGGAACGAGGCCGCGCTCTGCAGCGTGGTCGCGCGTTCGATCGAGGCCGCGATGTCCTCCGGCGTCAGCGGCGCGCCGTCGCTGAAGCGGACATTTTCCCGCAGGTCGAACTCCCAATGCGTGTCATCAAGAGCGCGCCATGCGGTCGCGAGGCCCGGCGCGGAGCGGGAATTCTCGTCATTGGCGACCAGCGTGTCGAAGACGTGGCTGGCGACCGCGTTGTTTGGGGCATTGTTGTCCAGATGCGGATCCATCGTGGTGTTCGGCGCCGACAGGCCGATGCGCAAGCTCCGCCCCTGCTGCGCCAGCGCCCCGCTCGGCGCGCCGACGGCCGGCATCGCGGCAACGATTCCCAGCGCTCCTCGCAGCATCGTCCGGCGTGTGGTCATGTTGATCATCTCTCCCGATCTCGCTGCGGTCGCGCGCAGGAACGCGTCGCGACTTGCATTTCGAAGTTCCCACATCCGCTGCGATCCGGACAAATCATTCATGATCCCGGCAGTGACCTGAGCGAATACCCGGTGCTTCGTCCGCCGCCGGGATCACGCACGAGGATGCCGCGGTTCAGCAGGTCGGTGATGTCGCGCAGCGCGGTGTCGGGGGAGGTGTTCGTGAGTGTCGCCCATTTCGACGATGTCAGCTTGCCCTCGAAGCCGTCGAGCAGCCGGTTGATGATTTTGCGCTGACGGTCGTTGAGGGCGTGATCCTTGATGGCGTCCCAGAACGCCGCCATGTGCATGATGCTGGCGAGCGTGCGCTCGGCGCCGGCGATCGAGCGGTCGAGACATTCCAGGAACCACTGCAGCCAGCTTGTGATGTCGAGATCGCCCTTCTGAATCGCTTCGAGGATCTCGTAGTAGGCGCGGCGCTGGACGCGGATCTGCGCGGACATGCTGTAGAAGCGCTGGGCGCTCTGCTCGGAGCGCGCGAGCACGCGATCCGCGATGGCGCGTGCGATGCGCCCGTTGCCGTCGTCGAAGGGGTGGATGGTGACGAACCACAGATGTGCCAGCGCCGCCTTGACGACGGGATCCAGCGCCTGCTCGCCGTTGAACCAGTCGAGGAAGGCGGACATCTCGACGTCGAGGCGAGGGGCGGCCGGGGCCTCGTAGTGGACATGCTCTCGCCCGAGCGGGCCGGAGACGACCTGCATCGGGCCTGATCTGTCGTCGCGCCAATTGCCGACGATGATCTTGGTCATACCGCTACGGCCGATGGGGAAGAGCGATGCGTGCCAGGCGAACAGGCGTTCGCGCGTGAGGGGCTCGCGGTAGGTCTGGGTTGCGTCGAGGATCATCTCGACCACGCCCTCGACGTGACGGTCGGCCGGCTGCAGTGCACCGATGTCGATGCCGAGGCGCCGCGCGATCGAGGAGCGCACCTGGTCCTGGTCCAGGGTCTCGCCCTCGATCTCGCTGGATTTGAGAACGTCCTGGGTGAGGGTGGTCAGCACGGCTTCGTTGCGCAGGACAAGACCGAGCGCTTCCATGCGACCGATCAGCCGCCCCTGCCGGTGACGGACGGAGGCGAGCACGGCGCCAAGAGCCTGGTGGTCCCAGCGGAAATCCGGCCAGGCCGGGAGCTGGTGGATGTAGATCGACAATCTCCGCACCTCTTGCGGAGATAGTCGTCTCTATTCACCGCATCGGCAAGGCTAAACACCGCAGATCGTGCGGTGAATGGGCTCCACGATCGCCGCATCGGCAAGTCTGACAAGAGGCGATACGAAACCTCGGACGACAGGCCCCAAGCTCCGAGGAAAGCGATCGATCCCGCCCGTTGGCGCGCTGCCGGTCGTGCCTTCAGCGCGGCTCATCTCGGCGCAGCAGGCGCAGCAGCATGTGGCGGACATGGTCCTGCCCGCCAAAGAATATGGCGAGGACGCGGACCCTGCCCGCCGCCTCATCGACATCGAACCAATAGGTCGCGCGGTCGATGGCCAGATACCGGACCCCCGGCAGAACATCGTCGCGCAGCGTGCCTCGGATTGGAAACGTCGCAAGCCGCTCCGCCGCTTTGCGGATATCCATGATCCGGCGCGCGGCGCGTTCCAGCGCTTCACCGGTGTTCTCGCCGAAGTCGACATAGCTTTCGAATAAATGTTCGAAGATCAGCTCGAAGTCGCGCTCACTCTCCGCGGAGAACTCAATCGCGAATGCCATGCGCCTGACGCTTCCTGATCAGCATGCGGGCGAGGCGATCCGCCATCTTCGAGCCCGAGACGAACTTGCCTGAGCGGCGCTGCGTCAGCACCTCGGCAAGCGCGACCCGCTCCAGGGCGTCGCTTTCCATTTGCAGGCGCAAGAGTTCGACACCCTGTTGCAGCACCGCGCTCACGCTCGGAAAGCGTCCGGCGTCGACCAGTGTCTTGGCAAAGGAATGCTGTTCGTCGGTAAGGGAGATCGAGGATTTGACGGTCACGGCTCTGCCTCTCGGATGGGTCGACAACAAACGGTATTACCAGGTGGCACCGCGGTCAATTGCCGCCGTCCCACCGCCGCTGACGATCCGAGGACTGCCGGACCGTCGAGTCCCGATCGCGCTACCCAATCCACGTCTCGACGGGCCACGCGAAGAAATTCTCGATGGTGATGCCGTCGGCGCCGACGAGCACCTGGTTGAAGCGGCGAGGTCCGCGCAGGCGTCAGGCGCAGGCGCTTTGCCTCCTGCAGGGAAATTCGTCGCGACAAGACCGATTGGCATGGCTGTCAAATCGACGCTATGACGTGATCGACGATGACAGCCAGTCCCCCCTGCGAGATCGCGCCGCATCTCGCCGGTATCGGCAAGCTGGAGCCCCGGCGATCTCTTGGGTTCGCGCATGTTCGCCGGTCGCACGCCCATCTGCGCGCATGAGCTGGACACGCCCCATCGCGATGCTCGCGCCGTTCCAGGTGCGCAGCTTTCGCTTTCAGTGGCCGGCGGATCTCGCGAGTTCCTGCGCGTTCGAGATGGAGACGCTTGCGCTCGGCTGGTTCATCCTGGTCGAGACGCAATCCGTGCTGCTGCTGACGCTGTTCGCGTCGCTGCAATATCTGGGCACGTTGATCGCGCCGCTGTTCGGTCTGGTCGGCGACCGGATCGGCCATCGCCGGCTGCTCTGCCTGATGCGCACCGTCTACCTCGCGCTCGCGGCGGTGCTCGCCTTCCTGTCCTTCGCCGGCATGCTCGGCCCGCTGCAGGCCTTCGTCGTCGCGGGGCTGGCCGGACTCGTCCGGCCGTCGGACGTCGGGCTGCGCAATGTGCTGATCAGCGAGACGATGCCGGCCGATCGGCTCCTGGGCGCCTTGGGCCTGTCGCGCATCACCGCCGATTCGGCGCGCGCATTGGGCGCGCTCGCCGGCGCCGGCGTGGTCGCGGCTGTCGGCATGGACTGGGCCTATGTGCTGATCGTCGCGCTCTATGCGATCAGCGTGGCGCTGACGCTCGCGACCGGTGCGCGCGCGCCATCCGCCGGCCCGGGCCGCTCCGACGCTGCCGTCGCCCCGGCGCCACGCCTCTCGCCCTGGGGCGAGTTGCGCGTCGCCATCAGCCTGGTCTGGGCGATGCCGCCGCAGCTCGCCGCGATGAGCCTCGCCTTCCTGATCAATCTCACGGCCTATCCCTTCGTCCTCGGCCTGCTGCCCTATGTCGCGCGCGAGGTCTACGGCGCGGACCAGGCCGGGCTCGGCGCGATGATCGCCGCGTCGGCGGCCGGATGCGTCGTCGCCTCGTTCCTCGTCAGCCGGCTCGAGAACAGCGTGCTGCCCGCGCGAGTCATGTTCCTGTCCGCGATCGCCTGGCAGGTGCTCAACATCGCCCTCGGTCAGATCGCGAGCATGGGCAGCGGCATCGTGGTTCTCGTCCTCGTGGGTGTCGCCCAGGGGCTGTGCATCGTGCCGATGGCCGTGCTCCAGCTGCGCAACGCACCGGCCGAGTTGCGCGGCCGCATCACCGGCCTGCGCACCCTCGCGGTCTATGGCCTGCCGCTCGGCCTCTGGCTGTCGGGCCCGCTGATCGAGCGCGTCGGCTTCGCCACCGCCACCACGATCTATGGCGGAATCGGGCTCGCGTGCACGCTGCTCATGCTGATCTGGTGGCGCGCGCATCTATGGCCGGCGGACGCGCCTGCGAACCGGCGGCGGTGAGCGGCGGTCACGATCGAAGCCACTTGAGGCGGTGATCCTTTCAAGGCCGCCTTATGCCCAAAGGGCGCTCAGCGGCAGCGCGGTCATCTGCTTGCCGAAGGGCAGGGTCTCGCTGCCGGCATAGAGGACGATCCCGCGATGGAAGTCGCTGCCGGCGGCGTCGGCCAGGAGTTCGAGGCCGCAGAAATCGTCCGATCGGACGTCGAGCGATGCCTTGACCTCGACGCCGACGATCCGGCGGTCGCGTGCTTCGAGCACGAAGTCGACCTCGTGGTCATCCGAGCTGCGCATGTGGAGGAGCTCCGGGCGCAGCCGGCTCCAGCCGATCAGCTTCGCGAGTTCGCAGGCGACGAAATTCTCGACCATCGGGCCGAAGCTCTCGCCGCGCTTGGCGAGTCCGTCTTCGTCGAGGCCGGCGAGCCAGCAGGTGAGGCCGGTGTCGACGAGGCAGAGTTTCGCGCGCTTCACGAAGCGCTTGCGGAAGCGCCTGTCCCAGGCCGGAATCTCGAAGATCAGGTGCAGCGCGCGCAGCACGTCGAGATAGCGATCGTAGGAGGCGCGCTTGACGCCGGCATCGCGCGCCAGATCCGCGTGATTGACCAAGCCGGCCGGCCAGCCCGCCATCATCCGGAGCATTCGCAGCAGCAGCGTCGGATCCCCGATGCGCATGAGATCGCCGGCGTCGACCTGCAGACGCGTGTCGACATAGCCGGCGAACCAGGCCTCGCGCCGCTCCGGGTCCTTGCGCTCGACCGCATCGGGGAAACCGCCGCGCACGATCGCGGCGAAGAGCGCGCGTCGATCGATTGGCTTGGCGGCCGGCACCGGCTTGCTGCCGAAGACGGCATCGATGAAGCCGCCATCGCCGCCGCGCAGCTCGGCCTCGGCGAGTGGCCACAGGCGCAGCACGGCGATCCGCCCGGCAAGCGACTCGCGGACATCCGCCATCGCCGCGGGCTCGGCGGATCCGGTCAGGAGATACGCGCCCGGCCGCCGGTCCTCGTCGATGGCCTCCTTGAGCGCGAGCAGCAGTCGCGGCGCGCGCTGCACCTCGTCGATCGCGGCGGGCCGGGTCAGACCCTGGACGAATTCGCGCGGCGCGCGCTGGGCCGCTTCGAGAGTCGTGAGATTGTCGAGCGTCCGCCACTCGCCGCCTTTCGGCAGCATCGCGCGCATCAGGGTCGTCTTGCCGACCTGGCGCGCACCGGTGATCAGGACCGCCGGCGTGTCGGTGAGACTGTTCCTGAGGGTTCGGCTGAGCAGGCGTTCATAACGCATGGTTGTAATTTTACCGCGTGACGGTAAAAATTCAACCGAACTAGTCGTACCGGAGGACTGGGGATCAGGCGACGAGCGCGTAGTCCAGATCGCGCGCGAGCCAGCAGCCGACTTTGGCGCGCGTGATGCGGCCGGCGCCGTCGCGGTGGAACGCCAGCGTCCAGTCGCCGGGTGGGGAAACGTCCAGCGCGCGCGGGCAGGGCAGGGTCCAGAGATCGGGGGCGATCGGGTCGAGCTGCTCCATGCGGCCCAAGCCGAGCGGGCCGGCGCAAGCGCCGTGGAGGACGCCGCCGGACTCGGCGATCGTGATCTCCGCGTCGAGCTCGTCGCAGCGGTAGCGGCCGGCGATGTCGCGCGCTGGCGCGCCGGTGGCGACGGGCGCGAGGCGCGTGCGCAGATTCTCGGCCGGACGGTCGAGCACCAGCGCGCCATCGCGCTCGGCACGCAGCGTGACGCGGCCCGCGGTGGCGCTCCCGTCCGGTTGCAGGCGCAATTTCTCCGGTACGGGGCCGAAGCGCAGCTGCACCTCGCCGGGCGCGGCCGCGGTGATGCGCGTGACGAGTCCGGTCTCGGGCTCGGTATAGGTGCCGAGCCAGGCGGGGGCGGGCAGTGACGGATCCGACACCGGCTTCGCGATTTCGAGCATCGCGGCGAGCGCGTCATGCGCGGCGGCTTGCGTGTCCGCCATGTGGTTGAACAGCACGACGATCGAGATGCGCTCGGCCGCGAGGTTGAGCCGATGGCTGCGCCAGCCGCGCAGCGCGCCGGAATGCGAGGTGATCGCGTGGCCGAATTCCGTCGCGCGCGCGAGGCCGAAGCCATAGGCGGCCGGCGCGCCGTCGGCGAAGGCGACCGGCACGGCGAGCTTGGCGTAGATCGAGGACGGGTCGTCGCGCGTCGCGTCGATATGCCGCTCCCACGCGATCATGTCATCGAGGCTGGCGCCGAGCCCCGCATCGCCGGTCCACAAGATGCGGTTCTCGGCGGCGCGAAATCCCGTCGTCGGCGTACCCTCGTAGCCCTCGGTGCCGTCGGGCATCGCACGCGTGTCGGCGGCGAGGATCGCGCTCGCCATGCCGGCGGGGCCGAGCACATGCAGGCGCAGCAGCTCCGCGAAGCCGCGACCGCTCTGCTGCTCCAGCAGCTCCGAGATCAGTCGGAAATTCTGATTGCAGTAGGAGTAGCGCGTGCCCGGCGCAAATTGCGTGCGGCGCTGTGCGGCGATCATGCGCGTGGCTTGCGCGTCGCCGAACGCATCCTCCGCGCCGGCGCCGAGCAGCATCGCCTCTGCCCAGTAGTCGCGCAGGCCGGACTGGTTGTGAGCGAGCTGAAGGATCGTCGGCGCCGCGCCGGCGAGCAGCTTCAGCCGCGCGCGCAGCGCCGCGTCGAGCGCCGTGGGATCGGGACAGACCCGCAGCAGCGTGGCGCAGGTGAATTGCTTGGTGATCGAGCACACGCGGAACAGGCTGCGCGGCGTGAACGGAATGCGCCGCTCGGCATTCGCGAATCCCCAGGCATGGCGCAACAGGATCTCGCCCCGACGCAGCACGGCGATCGCGCCGCCCGGCCCGGGATAGGCGGTGGGCAGGCGACGGACGACGGCGTCGAGGCGGGCGGCGAGATCGGAACGCATGCGCTGGGATGCTCCTCGGTGGAAGTGTCGGGGGCAGAGTGCCATTCTCCGTGTCGAATTCCAGGCGTCACACGAACATTCCGCGCGGTTATCTCATGTCGCAAAAATGCAGGGGCCACCTGACCGTTTCAGGAGAACGGGCGCGCCATCGCGCGACCTGACATCGGATCCGATTTCACGAGACCGATCGTCAGGCAGCATGGGCGTCCTCTTCTGCCCGATCCACTTCCTGACGACGCTGGCCGCGCGGCCGACCCGAGCGCCTCGACGAGACGCGTCGGATCGAGCGGAGATGGCCAGCTGGCGGTGCCCCCACT